>JALZIX010000188.1 GCA_030860025.1 Actinomycetota bacterium | reverse complement strand
TTGCAAGAGCTTCTCGACGAGTTCGCTCGTCGTCCGATGGATCCCGGAGGCGAGCGGTGGTCGATCTACGTGGGAATCCACCCGGAAGCCGAACCGGGTACCAGTTGAGCCCTTTGTAGGCCGCGCGCGGCCGAATACAGCCAGCCTGTCGGAGCGGTCGTGACTCTCCAACCACTCCCAAATCCGTTAACCGGCGTGCCTGACCGGGCCGGCCGTGTCAGGCTGGGAGGAACATGACTGCTGCCAGCCACCCCGCCAGGTCCTCAGACGTCTCCTCAGATGTCGCTGCCGCGCTCCCTGTCGAGGAAGATTTCGGGGAGGTGGGCCTCGAGCCCGAGGCCCCGACCGCGACCGTCCGTAGGTCGCGAACTGAGTCGACCGGCGACCGTGACTTGGCCGACCGCGAGGCACTGCGCCGGGTCGCGGGTCTGTCGACCGAACTCGCCGATGTCACCGAGGTCGAGTACCGGCAGTTGCGCCTCGAGCGCGTCCTTCTTGTTGGCGTCTGGACCGAAGGCGGTGCGGGGGCGGCGGATCGGTCGTTGGCCGAGCTTGCCGCCCTTGCCGAAACCGCCGGCTCGGAGGTTCTCGGCGGTATTGTCCAGCGCCGCGACCGGCCCGACCCAGCAACCTTTGTCGGGTCTGGAAAGGTCAACGAGATCCGCGAACTGGTCGTCGACACCGGCGCTGACACGGTTATCTGTGATGGTGAACTCTCCCCGAGCCAGCTCCGCAACCTGGAGCAGAAACTCAAGATCAAGGTGGTCGACCGCACCGCCTTGATCCTGGACATCTTCGCCCAGCACGCGCGCAGCCGCGAGGGCAAGTCGCAGGTCGAACTCGCGCAACTGAACTACCTGGTCCCGCGGCTGCGGGGTTGGGGCGAGAGCCTGTCCCGGCAGGCCGGTGGGCGGGCCGGCGGTGCCGGCGGTGGTGTGGGGCTGCGCGGACCCGGTGAGACGAAGCTGGAAACCGATCGCCGTCGGATCAGGTCGCGCATAGCGAAGCTCCGCCGCGAACTGGCGCACATGGAGGGCACTCGGCGGACCCAGCGGCGCAGTCGAGATCGCAAAGAGGTTCCTTCGGTCGCGATCGCGGGTTACACCAACGCCGGGAAGTCGAGCCTGCTGAACGCGCTCACCGGAGCGGGCGTGCTGGTCCAGGACGCGCTATTCGCCACCCTCGATCCGACAGTACGGAAGTCGCGCACCCAGGACGGGCGCGAATTCACCCTCTCCGACACGGTCGGCTTCGTCCGCCATCTGCCGCATCAGTTGATCGAGGCGTTCCGGGCAACCCTCGAGGAGGTCAGCGGCTCTGACCTGATCCTGCACGTCGTCGATGGATCAGATGCCGACCCGATCGGTCAGATCGATGCGGTGCACGAGGTACTCGGCGAGATCAACGCCCTCGACGTCCCCGAGATCATCGTGGTCAACAAGACCGACGCCATGACCCCGGAGGCGATCACCAGGCTTCGGGGCACGTTGCCCGACGCTGTGTGGGTCAGCGCTCGGACCAGAGACGGCATGGACCTGCTACGGGACCGGCTGGCGCTGGCTCTGCCCAGGCCGGAGATGGAAGTGGACGTTTTGCTGCCCTACGACCGAGGTGACCTGGTCGCGCGCCTGCACCGCGACGGCGAGGTACTCACCGAGGTTCATGAGGCCTCGGGCACCCGGCTGTCGGCTCGGGTAGGACCAGAGTTGGCCGCGGCCCTCGCGGAGCACGCCGCGCTCTAGGCGCGTCGTCGGGCGTGTCAAACCGTGACGCTCGGTACCCTGGGCAGGTGACTGTCGGTCCCAACGCCGATCGGCTCCAGAGGCTGGCAGCACGCCCGTCCCCAGCGCTGGTGCTGATCGCGTTCGCCTTGGCGATCTGGATGACTCTCGACTTGATATTCGACGGGATGGTCTCGCGGTTCGACGAGTCGGTGGAAGAAATCGTCGGCGGCTGGGGGGTCCGGGAGAACCCGGTGCTATACGCGATCTGCTGGGTGATCACCCAGATCGGTGGTCAGCGGGGCATGATCCTCATCGTCCTGGGCGGGTTGATCGCCTACATCTGCTGGACCCGACGCACTCTGCAACCGCTGATTCGCACCATCACGGCGATCGTCCTGCTCTCGGCCGTCGTCTATGCGTTCAAGTATGGACTCGGCCGGACGGCTCCCGAATATCCAGGCTCATACCTGCACCGAGGCGGGCTCAGCTATCCCAGTGGGCACACCGCAAATGCGGTACTCATGTGGGGCCTGTCGACCTGGCTCGCCGTCTACTACGGACTTCCCCTGTGGGTACAGCGGCTCTTCGCGGCCCTGTTCGTGGTGTCCCCGATTGCATCGGGGGTCACCATGCTGCTGCTGAACTTCCACTGGGTCAGCGACCTGATCACCGGTGCGGCGGTCGGCGTCATCCTGCTGTGGGTGCTGCATCTCATCTTCGACGGGCCGTTGGGCAAACGGACAGGCATTCCGGAGACGTGGGTACGGCGCAGCCGGCCGACGAGTTCGGTGTCTGCTTGAGACCGCGCCGATGAGTCGGGGCCGCGCCGGGATGGCCACGCTGTGCATGGCACCGCTACTGATCACCGCGCCGGCCACGGCGGCACCGTCCGGGGGCTATGGCCCAGCAGAGCTGCAGTGCAACATCACCGATCCACAGATAGACGAACTTTCCGGTCTGGTCGGGCTCGACGGCGGGGAAATGCTGGTCGTCGAGGACAGCTCACCGGAACCACAGCCGGGCTCCACCTCGATCCTGATGTATCGCCTTGACGCGGACTGCCGGTTGCAAGGGGAGCCTGTCGAGTTCGACCAGGACCCTCGTGACATCGAGGATCTGGCCTTCAGCAACGGCATTCTGTGGTTCGCCGACATCGGTGACAACGGGGTCGATCGGCCGAACATCGCCTTGATCACGGTGTCCTACGACCCTGGTGACCCGCGGGCCGAAGCGTCGACACCCACGGTGTATCGACTCGGCTACCCGGACGGCGCCCACGATGCCGAAGCCCTGTTGCTGGTTCCTGACGGGACCCCGTATGTGGTGACCAAGGATCCGCTCGGCCGATCCGGTGTGTACCGACCAGTAGCTGCCCTCGACCCCTCCGCCGAGGTCGAGATGGAGAAGGTGGCCGACCTCGAGTTCTCCATGACCGGGACGCCTGGCGGGCCGGTTGGCAGGGCCGGACAACTGCTTGTGACGGGGGGAGCGGTCTCCGGCGATGGCAGCCATCTGGCGTTGCGCACGTACACCGATGCCTATGTCTGGGCCTTGTCGGGCAATGACGTACCGGCCGCGCTGGCTGCCGAACCGCTGGCGGTCCTGGCCTTGCCGGACGCGCCACAGGGGGAGGCGATCAGCTTCGCCGCTGACTCGCGCAGCCTGATCCTCGGCAGTGAGGGTGTGAACAGCGTGATCACGGCAATTCCCGCTACTGCTCCGGTGGATGAGCCGACTGCAGATCCGACTGCAGATCCGACTGCAGATCCGACGGCAGCTTCCGGCGATGCCGCGACACCTCCGGAGGCCTTCGACACGTCACCGACCACGGTGATTGCGGGTCTCATCGCCGTCGTTGTGGTGTTCGGCGCGATCTGGCTAGTCCGTCTCATTCGCCGAAGAGGCGGCTAGTTCAACGGGATCCGGATCAGGGTGGCATCGTCGAAGAAGGTCACCCACAGGGCGCCGAAGGCCACCAATGCGTCCCCGCCGCCACCGGCGACGTCGTCGGAGATCGGCTCGGAGATTTCCTCGAGAAGGGCGCCGGTCGCGGCGTCGAGGCGCTGCAGAGTCACACCGCCTCTGCGTACCCAGACGCTCGAGTCATCGGCAGTGATTGCTCCGACGTACCCGACGCCTCCATCGACGGTGGCGGTGACCGCGCCGGTGGCAACGTCGATGCGGTAGCTCGCCGACGCTCCGCCCACCCATAACGCGCCCGGCACGGCGACGGCCGCTCGCGCTCCGGGGATCCCATCTATCCG
>JALZIX010000106.1 GCA_030860025.1 Actinomycetota bacterium | reverse complement strand
CTCTCGGCCGACCGCCATGCCGATGGACGCCTGGCGTGAGGGCGAGGAGTTCGTGGTCGAATTCGATCTGCCCGGCGTCGACCCCGAGTCCGTGGACCTGGACGTGGAACGCAATGTCCTGACGGTTCGCGCCGAGCGGCCGGCCTTGAGCGGCGACTACGAACTGCTCGCCGCTGAACGGCCCCGCGGCGTCTTCAGCCGCCAGCTGATCCTGGGCGACAACCTGGACACCGAGAAGGTGCAGGCAAGCTACGAGGGTGGCGTGTTGTCACTGCGGATCCCGGTAGCCGAGAAGGCCAAGCCACGCAAGATCTCGGTCACGCAGGGCAGCAAGAAGGATCGCCAGATGATCGACGCCTGATCCGGCGTCGACATGCGAGTCGATCGAGGTGAGCGTTGATGATCGACGGCGCTCCGGTCACCCAGCCACGTCGATCAGGAGACATCGACGAGGCGTTCCTCGATCTGGTCTGCTCCGACGAGGAATGGCTGCGCGCCGAGTTCGACGCGATCGTCGAGTCGGGATGGGGTAGCGGGGATCGCCCGCCACCCCGCCCGGCCTCGCCGACACCGCCGCCCCGTCCCCCGGGAAGGACTCCGGTGGGGCAGGAACCCGCGAATCTGAGCGAACCAGGACGCGCGCTGGTCCGCCGTGTCGCCAGGCAACGCGGACCTCCGGCGGTTGGCGCGCACATCCGTACCGCGCCCGGCCGTACAAGGTGAATGCGTACGAGGTGGCTCGCGCAGGGAGGTGATCGCTAAGCCCGAGAGTCAACAACCAACGGTGCGAACCCGGCCCCCTGCCCTCAGGGGGCCGGGACCGCGTGTTCGAAGGGAACGGCGCTATCTTGCGGGCCAGCACCGACACCGTGATCACCTTGAGGCAGGGAATCGCTCATGGACCGAGAGGTCACCGTTCCAACGCACGACATGGAAGCAGTCTTGGCCTACCTCGAAGGGTTGAGCCTGATCTTGCGAACTCTCGCTAGGGAGAAGCGCGGCCGCGACGGATCGGATCCCCTCGTCAGTGAACTCCAGAAAATGCCCAAGGCGCTGTACGAATGGTCGCCGCTGCACCACCAGGGCACCTCGGGACAGGGCTGGGCAATCGTCGATCACAACATGGGGGCGCTGCGGCAGCGACTGGCCAAGCGCTACGAGGACGCGACCGCGGACGAGTCGACCGGCTGACCGTGTCGGTCCGGACTACGCGGTTCGATCTTCCCCACGAGTTTGCGCTTGGCGGTGGCGGTGGGATTTGAACCCACGGAGGGGGTAAACCCTCACACGCTTTCGAGGCGTGCTCCTTAGGCCGCTCGGACACGCCACCGCCGCCGAGACTACCTACCTGCTGGTCAGGACTCCTGCCGGTGCTCGGCGAAGAAGGCTTCGAGCAACACTGCGCTGTCCGGAGCAAGGACGCCCCCGATCACCTCCGGCCGGTGGTTGAGCCGGCGGTCCCGTGCCACGTCCCACAGCGACCCGGCCGCGCCCGCCTTGGGATCGGCCGCGCCGTAGACGATCCGGTCGACCCGCGACAGGACAGCGGCGCCGGCGCACATCGTGCACGGTTCCAGGGTGACCACAAGAGTGGCGCCGGTCAGCCGCCAGGATCCCCGCTCCAGTGCCGCGGCTCGCAGGGCCAGTATCTCGGCGTGCGCCGTCGGGTCTGCACGGCGCTCCCGCTCGTTGGCCGCCGACGACATGACCGTGCCATCGGCGTCGAGCACCACCGCCCCGACCGGCACGTCGCCCCAGGCGGCGGCGAGTCGTGCTGCATCCAGGGCAATGCGCATCGAGTGCTGGTATGCAGCCCCGACCGCCATTACCGGGGCAGCGTGTCCAGCGCCTGGGCGAACTCCTCGGCGAATCCGAGCCGGCGGGCGATCAGCCCGAGCATCTCGTCGGCATAGAGGTCGAGGTCGTCCACGATCATCCGCAGCTCACCGGCCGGAAGGCCGAGATCCTCGAGGATGCCGAGATCACCGATCGGCCAGAGTTCGTCGGCACGCTCCTCGTCGACGTCCTCGTCCAGGCGCTGGGCTACATCGGCCGCGAAGTCCCAGTCCAGCGCCGCCGTGGCGTCGGAGAGGAGCAGGCGTACATCATCTCCGCCGCCGATCGCACGAATCACG
The DNA here is from genome assembly GCA_030860025.1 of Actinomycetota bacterium. Lineage (GTDB taxonomy): Bacteria > Actinomycetota > Actinomycetes > Mycobacteriales > Geodermatophilaceae > JACCQS01. The sequence continues at coordinate 5,656 of JALZIX010000106.1, read as the reverse complement.
ACGAAGAATTCGTCGCTGATGTTCACCAAGCCCAACGCGCCACCGTCGCCCGGCTGCTGGCGAGTGGCCCGGATGCAACTCTCCACACTTTCCAGTACGGCAGGAGGCAGCACACCGCAGCGCCAGATACCGGCCTCACGACTCGCGGTGATCGCGAAGCCGTCGACGGCGTCCTCCTCGGCGACTGCCATGACCCTGCTCCTCCTGTCCGGTCGGGAGCAACCGCCGCGCCCGCCTGGGGGCAAGGTAGCGCGTGTGCGGCTGGCGGGAGAGGGGCTGGGCTAGTCTGTGGGAAGGTCGATTCCCAGCCCCACGGCGAGGGCGACACACGACCCGTCCCAGACTTGTCGACGAGTGGCGCTGCAGCCGCTCGCAGGAGGACCCCCGCAACGTATGAGCACGAGCGTATGAGCACCAGCGTCCAGGAGCCCTCTTTGCCACCGGTGGATCTCGCCGAACGGTCGCCGGACCCGATGGACGATCCGGTTCCCCGCCGGGTCGTGGCCCGGGTGGTCTTTCCCGAGGACGGCGACCTCGACACGATGCCGCTCTATCTGGACTTCACGCCGTTCATCGGTGTCGACCCACTGACCCGGATCGACCCGGAGAAGCCGGACAAGAAGGACTGGGTACAAAACCCCGTCATGTTCACCCCGACCCACGGGGACTTCATCCGGGGCCGGCGCAGCCTGGAACTGCCAGCCGGCGAGCGAATCTCCTTCGGGACCTACTTCAATGCCTTTCCGGCTGCGTACTGGCGCCGTTGGACCGACGTTTCCAGCGTGCAACTGACTGTTCGAGTGACCGGTGCACCGCTGGTGATCGTCTACCGGTCCAACCCCCGGGGGGCGACGGAGCGGGTCGCCGCGACCCAGGTCACCGACGGAGTCTTCGAAGTTGACCTCTCCCTGGCGCCCTTCGGCGACGGCGGCTGGTACTGGTTCGACATGGTCGCCGGACACGAACCAGCATTGCTGGCCTCCGCCGAATGGTCTGTGCCAGACCGAGGCCGTAGTCGCGGTGGAACGACCATCGCGATCACGACCTTCAACCGTCCCGACTACTGCGTCTCCCAGCTGCGCCAGCTCGCCGCCGCCGAGGGGCTACTGGACATGCTCGACGAGGTCCTCGTCATGGACCAGGGCACCGACAACGTCGTCGATCAGCCCGACTTCGCAGACTGCGACGCCAACCTGCTGGGCAAGCTGCGGGTCATCCACCAGCGCAACCTCGGTGGCTCCGGTGGCTTCTCCCGAGGCATGCGCGAGGCGCTCGCGGTCGGCAAGAGCCGGTACGTACTACTGCTCGATGACGACATCGTGCTGGAACCGGAGGGGATCGCCCGCGCGGTCGCCTTTGCCGATGAGTGCCCCACCCCGACGATCGTCGGCGGCCACATGTTCAACATGTATGAACGGTCGGTCCTGCACTCCTGGGCGGAGTCGGTCAAAGAGTGGCTGTTCTTCTGGGGCCCGGTCAACGGCACCACCCAGGCGCATAACTTCGCCGTCAAGAATCTGCGTGCCACGGCGTGGGTGCACAAACGCTTCGACGTCGACTACAACGGCTGGTGGATGTGCCTGATCCCGCTCGAGGTCATCGAGAGAATCGGCCTCAGCCTTCCGCTGTTCATCAAGTGGGACGACGCGGAGTTCGGGTTGCGGGCCGGAAAGGCCGGCTTCCGGACGGTGACGTTTCCGGGGGCCGCGGTGTGGCACGTCCCCTGGATGGACAAGGACGACACGACCGACTGGCAGGCCTACTACCACCAGCGCAACCGCTGGGTTGTCGCGTTGCTGAACTCGCCGTATCCGCGCGGTGGCAATCTGATCTCGTGGAGCCTGCGCGGTGATATCAAACAACTGCTCGCGCTGCAGTACTCGGCTGTCGAGCTCCGGCTGCAGGCGCTCGAGGATGTGCTGGACGGACCGGAGAGATTGCACGCCGACCTGCCTACGGGTCTGGCCAGGGTTCGGACGATCCGATCGACCTTCACCGACGCGCTGACCAAGCGGGATCTGGATGCGTTCCCCAGCCCGCGTCGGGTTCGCCCGCCCAAGCGCGGAAAGGTGCCAGAGCTACCCAAGAACATCTTCCAGATCGCCGCGACTGCCGGCACCGGGGCGCTGCGGCAGTTCCGGGCCATCCGGGAGAGCTCCCGCGAGCACCCGGAGGCCTCGATCGCAGCGATGGACACCCGCTGGTGGATGCTCTCGCGTTATGACTCGGCCCTGGTCACCACCGCCGACGGGACCGCCCAGTCCTGGTATCAGCGCGACCCGCGCACCTTCCGCTCCATGCTTCGCCGCTCGATCGCCTTGCACCAACGGGCAGCTCGGGAATGGCCCACTCTGGCCGAGAGATACAACGCCGCGCTTCCAGAACTCACCTCCCCGAAGGAATGGGACAAGACCTTCGGCCTGAGTGGTCAGCCCCGGGGACATCACTGACCGAGCGTGCCCTTACCGCTTGCGCAGCACCGTCAGCCCGTCCGCAACGGGCAACAGCACAGTCTCCCAACGGGAGTCACCGATCAGTGCGTCGTTGAGCGCGATCACTGCCAGGTCGTCCGGGGTCAAATCCGAACCGCCCAAGACACGTCTACTGCGCAGGGTGTTGTCAAGCAGCACAAGCGCGTTCGTTCGCATCCGCGGATAGAGGGCGTCGACGTATCCGGCGTACCCGGTCTTGTCCGCATCCACGAAGGCGAAGTCGAACGTCTCCTCTGCCGGCAAGGCGGCGAGCGTCTGCGCGGCTGGTCCGATTCGGAGTTCGATCCGATTCGAAACTCCGGCCATCTCCCAATGGCGGCGCCCGATCGCCGTCCACTCGGCGTTGATGTCACAGCAGAGCAAAGTGCCGTCCTTAGGCAGAGCTCGCGCGACGGCCAATGCGGACAAGCCGGTGAACGTACCGATCTCGATCGCCCGACGGGCGTTGATCGCCCTGGCTAGCAGGGTCATGAACGCCGCCTGGTCGGGTCCGATCTGCATGGAGACCTCGGGCATTTCAGCGGTCACGGCGATCAGCGCGGCCATCACCTCGTCGGGCGGTTCGGTGTGTGCGAGCACGTAGTCGGACATGGCAGGACTGAGAAGGTGCGAGCGCGGTGTCATAGCGTCTGATCATGGACCACGCCGATGACCTGCCGAGCGCGCTGTCGGAGTACCTGCGCCAGGACCCTTTGGCCGCCCAGCTCGGGATCGAGATCGAGGAGATCCGGGCCGGCTATGCCCGCGGTCGGGCGACCGTAGGAGCCGGGCACCTGAACTTCCACGGCGTGGCGCACGGGGGTGCGATGTTCACCTTGGCCGACACCCTCTTCGCCGCGGCCTGCAACAGCCACGGAAGACAAGCACTGGCGGTGGATGTGCATTCCGAGTTCTTTTCGGCGGTGCAGCTCGGGGAGGTCCTCGTCTGCGAGGCCGAGGAGCTGAGTCGTACCCGTCGGATGGGCGTTTACCGGCTGTGCGTAGTCGCGCAGTCCGACGGGCGCCCGGTCGCCGAGATCCTGGCCCGGGCCTACCCTCGAGACGTCGAATTGTCGTGAGCACCCCCTCCGGCACGACGATTGGGGTCCTCGGCTTGGGCCTGATGGGTGGGTCGTGTGCCCTTGCCGCACAACGCGCCGCGACGCCAGTGGTGTGCTGGGACAGCGACGCCGACACCCGCAGGCGAGCCGCCGCCGCTGGTTTGCGCGTCACATCGGACTTCAGTGAGGTCGGCGTGGCTGTCCTCGCCGTACCGATGCCGTCGCTGACCACGGGACTGGCCGACACGCTGGCCGGCGTACGGCTGTCGCAGTCGGTGACGATCACTGATGTGGGGTCGCTGAAACTGCCGGTGCTCGACGCCATGGCGTCGAACGGATTGTCGGCGCGATACATCGGCGGGCACCCCATGGCCGGCACGGAGCAAAGTGGCTTCGGGGCGGCAAACCCGGACCTGCCCCGCGGTGCTCGGTGGGCCCTGTGCCTCACCGGCGACGAGCCGGACCTCACCCGTTGGCTGCGGGTTGCCGAGGTGATCACCAAGCTCGGTGCCGGCGTCCTGGCGCTTACGCCGGCCGAACACGATCGGGCCATGGCCACGGTCAGCGGCCTACCCCACCTACTCGCGCTGGGCCTCGCCGCGTCCGCCGCGCAAGCCGGACCCCTTGTGGCGGCCCTGGCCGCCGGCAGTTTCGCCGACATCACCAGGGTGGCCGCAAGTGACCCGCGGTTGCTTCATGCGGTCATTCAGGAGAACGAAGCAGCACTTCGGATTGCCTTGCGCCGGCTGCTGGACCAGCTCGATCGTCCGTGGACGGACCTGATCACGGACGGGAGCACCGCCAAGACCGACTTGACCGTTGGCGCTTCGGGGGCGGGGTACAGCGAGGAGCGTGACGCCGTCGTGTCCGGCCCGGCGGAGGTACTCGAGCTCGGCCGGATGGGGGCCGTCATCGTGGCCGTCGAGGCGGCCACTGGCGCTCTTCGTTACCGAAAGCCCGGGACGCCGTGACTGCTGCCGGCTGGTGTTTGCATGGTGCGCCGCTGGGTGACCAACCCTGCAGGCCACGACTCGCCAGAGGAAGCACTTCCCCCCAAGGCGCGCGCGCGCCATAGTGCGCACAACCAATTCACAAGGGAGCACTCGAAACCAATGGACGCGCGTTCCCGGAAGCAACCGCGGTCGTGGTTGGTGGCCAGAGTCGGACGGTTACTCGACAGATACCTGGATGATCGAGCCCAGCGCGATCGTGACGAGAGCAGAGTCCGCCACGACGAGCTGCTGGACTGGCTGGCCAAGTTCGAGCGTCGCCAACGACGTGACGTCTTCACCGCCATGGAGCGCATGGCCGCCGACGAATCAGCCGCCTTCGCCACGGAAGCGTTTCGCGATGCCCGCCCGTTCTTCCATCCCCATGACACCTTGCGGCATGCCGTCGAGGAGTCGCCGAAGACCGGCCTGGCATTGGAGTTCGGCGTCGCGTCCGGCCGCACGCTCACCGTCATGGCCGAGATTCGGGGCCAGCGCAAGGTTTTCGGCTTCGACTCCTTTGAGGGCCTGCCGGAGTACTGGCGCTGGGGGTTCGACGTTGGCGCGTTCTCCGGAGAAGTTCCGGTGGTACCCGGCGCAACAATCATCAAGGGCATGTTCCAGGACGTGTTGCCGGGCTTCCTGAAGGAGAACACCGGAAAATTGGCGGTCGCGCACATCGACTCGGACCTGTACTCCTCGGCCATCTATGTTCTGCAGCAACTCCGGCCGCGCATGGTCGAGGGCACGGTGGTCGTCTTCGACGAGTACTACAACTATCCCGGCTGGCGAGAGCACGAGTTCCGAGCATGGCAAGAATTCGTCGCCGACACGGGCCTGGACTTCGAGTACCTCGGCGCGACCGCCGACGATGAGCAGGTCTCGGTACGAATCACCTCCCCGCCAAAGCCTGCTGCGTAGGAACGCACTTTCTCCGGAGAATGTGCCTTCTGGCGCCCGCCAGACGTGACATTCTCCGGAGAATGTCCCGTGGGGTGGGTTGGGCGACTAGAGGTTGCCGCGCGCTTCCTGCTCGCGCTCGATGGCTTCGAACAGCGCCTTGAAGTTTCCCTTGCCGAAGCCCAATGAGCCGTGCCGCTCGATCAGCTCGAAGAAGACCGTCGGCCGATCGCCG
>JALZIX010000299.1 GCA_030860025.1 Actinomycetota bacterium | reverse complement strand
TTGCCGACGAGGCGGTCAAGAGTGACCTGTCGACAGATTCCCTCGACCGGCTGGCCGAGGAGGGCATCACCGATGACAACGGTGACGCCGTCCAATTCCTCGAGGATGATTCCACGATCCTGCAGGCACTGGTTACCGCCTGCCTCTAGCCGCGTCCATGCCGATATATGCATGGTGCATGCATATGAGAGACTTGCAGGATGACGGCCACGAGCGACCGCGCCTTGGCTGCCGAGCAGCGACACTCGCTCTCCGCGGGTGAGCAGGTGGTGATCGAGGCCTTCCGGATCGCCCGCGTCCTCGGTTCGGCTGATCGCAGCATCGGCGGCCCGCCGCGCGCCTGGTTGCTCCACCGGCTCGCTCTCACACCTGGCATCCGAGTCGCTGATCTCGCAGACAGCTGCGGCCTGGACGCCTCGACGGCAAGCCGGCACGTACGAACCTTGGAGGACGTCGGACTCCTGACTCGTCTGGGCGATCCTGACGATCGCCGAGCCGCCCGGCTTTCGCTGACCCAAGCCGGTCAGGATGCCCTCGACTCGGCGCTGCGGATCCGCGGGGAACTCGTCACCAAAGCCACCGCGCACTGGTCGGACACCGACCGGCGGCGGTTGGCCGAACTGCTAACCCGGCTGTCCGGCGATCTCGCTGCGGCCGGCTCACCCGACCCCGCTCCGACGAAAGGCACCGCGACTGCATGAGCGCTTCGACCGAGACCGACCCCGTCGAGGGCGAGGAGACGCAGGCGTACTTCTCACACCGGCAGATCATGATCGTCATGTCCGGGATCATGTCCGGCATGTTCCTGGCGGCCCTAGACCAGAGCATCGTGAGTACGGCGCTGCCGACGATCACCAGCGAACTAGGCGGGCTCGACAAACTTGCCTGGGTGGTGACCGCGTACCTCGTGACAGCCACGGCGGCGACTCCGCTGTGGGGCAAGATCTCCGACCTGTACGGACGGCGGCTCATCTTCCAGATCGCGATCTCGATCTTCCTGGTGGGTTCAATCGCGTGCGGGCTGGCTCAGGACATCACCCAACTGATCGCCTTCCGGGCGGTGCAGGGCATCGGCGGTGGTGGCCTGTTCTCGATCGCCCTGGCGATCATCGGCGACGTCGTACCGCCGCGGGAGCGGGGCAGGTACGGCGGGTACTTCGGTGCGGTCTTCGGGGTCTCGAGCCTCGCTGGTCCGCTGGCCGGCGGCTTCTTCACTGATGGCCCGGGCTGGCGCTGGATCTTCTACATCAACGTGCCGATCGGAATCGCCGCCCTGGTGATCACCTCGATCGCACTCAAGATGCCGGTCATCAAGCGGAAGGTCTCGATCGACTACCTCGGTGCCCTGACGATCGTGGTCGCCGTCACCAGCTTCATCCTGTACCTGGAGTGGCGCGGCAAGGACTACGGCTGGACCGAGGGCTGGGCGCTGGTGCTGCTGGTGACGGCCATCGCTGGGATGGCGGTCTTCTACTTCGTCGAGCGCCGCGCGAAGGAGCCGATCATCCCGATGCGGCTCTTCCGTAACCCGGTCTTCAGCGTCGGCGGGCTCTACGCGTTCCTGGCAGGTATCGCGATGTTCGGCGTGATCATCTTCCTGCCGCTCTACCTGCAGGCGGTCAAGGGCTTCAGCGCCACCGAGTCCGGGCTTGGCATGTTCCCGGCGGTCCTCGGAATCCTGTGTTCTTCCATCGTCTGCGGGCGGATCATGGACCGGACCGGTCGCTACAAGATCTTCCCGATCATCGGGGCGATCCTGCTGGCCGTTGCTGTCGGATTGCTCTCCACGGTCGCCGTGGACACCAATTACTGGTTGCTCGCCGGTTACATGCTGATCTTCGGTCTGGGCCTCGGCGCCCAGATGCAAACCGTGATGACCGCGATCCAGAACGCCGTCAGCATGCGTGACCTCGGGTCGGCCACCGGTTCGGTGACGTTCTTTCGTCAGATGGGTGGCGCAATCGGCGCCTCAGGGTTCGGCGCGGTCTTCGGAATCGTGCTGGCAGACAACCTCAAGCAGGTCTTCGCCGGGCTCGGGGTCGCCGCCGTCGACGTCAACACCAACGACGTCCGCGCGTTGCACAGCCTGCCGGCCGGCATCAAGGAGCCGGTGCTGACGGCTTTCGCAGATGCTCTCGGGACGATGTTCCTGGTCGGTGTTCCAGCCATCCTGATCGCCCTGGTAGCGGCGTTCTTCCTCAAGGAGGTACCGCTGCGGGCTTCGGCCAAGCCGCCGGGAGAGTCCGACAAGCCAACCGACGACGAGGACGTGGCCGACGCTGAACTGGAAGCGGCCGCCACCCCCACCGTCTGACAGTTCAGGCCGAGCGGCACCACCCCTTCGCCGTTATGCGCATAAAGGCGAGAAAGCGGGCTCAAATTTGACCGTTATGCGCATAAAGGCGAGAAAGCGGGCGTCAAGTCTGACCAATATGCGCATAACGGCGAAGTGGGTACGTCGGTTGCGGGAGCCAGATCAGTTCGCCTCAGGCCAGGCCGCGGATCGTACGGGCGGGTGGACGAAGGCCCTGGATCGAGCTGACCATGTCCAGGACCTCACGTGTTTCCCGTACCTCGTGCACCCGGAACATTCGCGCTCCCTGCCAGGCACTCGCCGCCGTCGCGGCCAGCGTTCCGTACAGCCGCTCGCCGACTGGCAGGTCCAGCGTCTCGCCGACGAAGTCCTTGTTGGACAGGGACACCAAGACCGGCCAACCCGTGGCGACCAACTCGTCCAGGCGTCGGGTCACTTCCAATGAATGCCACGTGTTCTTGCCGAGGTCATGGCCCGGATCGAGCAGGATCCGGTCCCGCTCGACGCCGGCTTCGACGGCCCGGAGAGCCAGTCCCACGGTCCGGTCGAGAATGTCGGCGAGCACGTCGTCATAGGTGATCCGATGCGGGTTGCTCCGCGGCGGCAGGCCGCCCGCATGCGTGCACACCAGACCGACTCCGCGCTCGGCAACCACGTCGATCAGCTTGCCGTCGAAGCCACCCCAGGCGTCGTTGATCAGGTCGGCGCCGGCGTCACAGGCCGCTTCGGCGACCTCGTGCCGGAATGTGTCCACGCTGATCACCAGATCGGGATAGGCGGCGCGGCTGGCCGCGATCAGGTCAGCGATCCGCCGGATCTCCTCCTCGGCGGGGACCTCCAGGCCCACCCCGGCCTTGACCCCACCGATGTCCACGACGTCGGCCCCGGCAGCCACGACCTCGTGGACCCGTTTCATGGCGGCCTCGAGCCCGAACGTCGCACCCTGGTCGTAGAAGGAGTCCGGGGTCCGGTTGACGATCGCCATGATCAGGCGCTCGTCCGGCCCGAAACTGTGCCCGCGCAGCCGCACAGGGCGCGGCGCTGCTGCTGATGGTGGTCCTCCGGCCTCGACCGACGCGCTCATGATCCGAGTGTGGCCGTATCGCCGGAAACCACCACAGGGCAGGTCACAGTTTGCCGGCCGAGCGACCGGGGAAGTCCTGATGCATTCTGGAGATACACCGTAAGTGTGGGTGCTTCTCCGATGACCGAGTGAAAGGAACTCCAATGGCTCCACTGTTCAACAAAATCGCGCAGGTCGCCCGTAGCCCCAAGGGCCAGCAGATGCTGCGCCAGGCCAGCGCCAAGGCGCAGCAGTTGGCGAAGGATCCGGCCACGAGGGCTCGGATCGAGGGCGTACGCGCGAAGGTCACCAAGCGCCGTCCGCAGCGTTAGGCCTGCCAAGCTGTTGTCATGACAGAACTGCTCGGGGTGTACGACGCCGCGATCATGCGGCACACGGTGATCGACATCGTTCGGCGCAG
>JALZIX010000296.1 GCA_030860025.1 Actinomycetota bacterium | reverse complement strand
CGAGTGGGATGAACTCCGGCGCCACATCGAGTCAGTGCGGGATCAGTTGGCGACGACGTTCGGCGACGCCGGCGTAGAAGTACTGCTGCTTGAGGACGGCGGACACATCAGGGCGGTGCTGCGGGTCGCCGTCGATCCAGCTGTGGCCCTGGACGCGGTTCCTCGGCTCCGGGCGGGAGTCGGGATAGACCTTCGTCCGAGAACGGCGCCAAGCCGTTACGCGCCACAGCGACGCGTTCGGCCGGTGGCGATGTGTGTGCTCCTACAGGACCGCCGGTTGCTGGTGGGCGAAGGTGGCGATGCGGCCGAGGGGCGAGCGTTCCTCCGGCCGCCGGCGGGCGAGGTCGAGTTCGGTGAGTTCGCCGCCGAGGCGGTGCAACGCGAGATGGCCGAGGAAGTCGACGTTCGAGGAGCCGAGTGCGCCCTCATCGGCGTTCTGGAGAACGTATTCCACGGTGATGGTGCACCGGGCCATGAGATTGTCTTCGTCTTCGCTGCGTACATCCGAGATGACGAGGCTGCCCTGACCGGGGTGACGGAGGTCCACTCCGGACACGCCGGGCATTTTGGGCCAGCGTCGACCAATTGCGCGCCGATACTCGACCGGTCTACCCAGGCGGACTCCTAGACCTGGTGGACGATTACCTCGACGGATCTGAGTGCCAGATCCGGCATCGGGCAACCCGCCACTGACGTGTCATTGGTATGCCCGCATCGGCAACCACAGCCAGCAGGTAGCAAGATATCGGGTACGGCGACGTGCATGTTCTGCATGCCGGTGATCCCCAGCCCCGGCAAGCTAAGGCCTGACCCGACGTCAGGTTCAAGCCCGATCTCAGAAGTCGAATAGGTCCTCGAGCATGCTGCCCCGCCTCTTCTTGCGGTACGGACGGCCGTCGCGGTCCCGCTCGTCGTACCTGCCTCGGTCGTAGTCCGGGCGGCCGTCGTCGTACCGGTGCTCGTCATACCGGCCCTCCGGCGCACGGCTGCCCGAGGGGCCGGCCGCCACCGCCGGAGATCCGTAGAAGGCCTTTTCCGCCTCCACGAGATGCTCGAGCTCGCCCCGGTCCAGGAAGACCCCCTTGCACTCGGTGCACTGGTCGACCAAGACACGGTTGCGCTCGTACTGGTTCATGATGTTGTGGCACTTGGGGCAGAGCAGCTGCATGACTTCGACGGTACCGGGCGCGGCGTGGTCCGCCGCCGGCCCGGTGTCACTGCGCCGGGGACTGGCCTGGATGCTGCGCCTCCTCGGCGAATCCGTCGGTGGCCAGCACCAGGCAGCGAGTGTTTCCCAGCTCGGTAGCAGAGTGCCCGGTGGCCGGAACCATCATCAGGTGAGCGCTCGGCCAGGCCTGATGCAGCTCCCATGCCGTGACCGGCGGCGTACACATGTCGTACCGGCCTTGCACGATGGCCCCCGGGACGTCCTTCAGCACACCCGCATTGGCGATGAGTTGGCCCTCCTCGAGCCAGCCGTGATGAGTGAAGTAGTGGTTCTCGATCCGGGCGAACGCCAGTGAGAGTGTCGGGTCCTCGAACGCCTCGAGCATCTTCGGGTCCTCGATCAGCTTGACGGTGGCCGTCTCCCACACATTCCACGCCAGCGCGGCGGGTCCGTGCACCGCTGGATCGGGGTCGCTGAGCAGCCGGGCGTAGGCGCCAACCACGTCACGGCGATCGTCTGCAGCGAGCGGAGCAAGGAAGTCCTGGTACCGCTCGGGGAAGATGGCGCCGGCGCCAGCACCCTGCTAGAGCCAGTCGAGTTCCCATTGGCGCACGGTGAACACGCCGCGCAGGACGAGTTCGGTCACCCGCTCCAGATGCGTCTGGGCGTAGGCCAGCGCGAGCGTCGAGCCCCATGAGCCGCCAAGCACAACCCACCTGTCAATGCCCAACGCGAGCCGAAGGGTCTCGATGTCTGACACCAGATGCCAGGTCGTGTTGGTGCTGAGGTCGGCTGCTGGGTCGCCGGCGCTGGGTCGACCGCGGCCGCAATCCCGCTGGTCGAAGACGACGATCCGATAGCGAGCCGGGTCGAACAGCCGGCGATCGTCGGGCTTCGC
>JALZIX010000278.1 GCA_030860025.1 Actinomycetota bacterium | reverse complement strand
ACTCCTCGGACACCCGGACCGAGTTGTTGGCGTTCTGGTACTGGACGCTGGTGATGTCCGCCCCACCGAGATCCATGTCGAATCCGGCGTCGCGCAGGGCCCGGATCTTGTCCTCCTCGCGGAGCTTCGTCGCGATGAACTCCTCGATGTCCGGGTGGTCGACATCGAGGACGACCATCTTGGCCGCGCGGCGGGTTGCACCACCGGACTTGATCGTGCCGGCGCTGGCATCGGCACCGCGCATGAAGCTCACCGGGCCGGAGGCGGTACCACCGGAGGACAGCAACTCCTTGCTGGATCGGATCCGGGACAGGTTCAGCCCCGCACCGGAACCGCCCTTGAAGATCAGGCCTTCCTCGCGGTACCAGTTCAGGATCGAGTCCATCGTGTCGTCGACCGCGAGGATGAAACAGTTGTGCACCCGCAGGTTGTTCGACAGATATTCGCCGCTCTCGGTCTGGATGTCGTAGACCTCCATGGCGCCAAGTGACTCAACACGGGCGATCTCCAGCAGCCCGCGGTTCGACCCACCGAAGTCGGGGGTTACCTCAAGTACGGCATCTCCGGGCGCTAACGTTCCCGCCGCAACGAACGACCCAGTCTCGAGGTCGGTGGCCTTCCAGACGAGATGGTCCGCCGTGACATCCAACGTGTGTCCGGCCTTGGTGTGCAGACGCAGGACTTCCTTGACCCCGTTGGCCTTGGTAGCCACGATTCGGGTCAAACCAGCCGCGTCATAAACCTTCGTACCGATCGCATTCTCTTCGACAAGCCGGCCGATTGGAACCAGGCCGGCTGGCGTACTGACCAGCGCGTCATAGGGCTGGCACGCCGATACCTGCTGCGGGGATGAGGTTCCCACGTTGAACCAGACCGGGGAGTTGAAGCTGAAAACCTGGTGCAGGAGCATCCAGGTCAGCTCATGTTCGAAGATCTCCACGTCCGCCGGTGAGGCGAAGTAGCCGTGGTCCCGGCCGGCCGCTGTGTAGGTCAGCACGACCCGGTCGATCAACTGACGCAGGCTGGACTCGCGTTGTGACGTGCCAGCCGCGCCGCGGAAGTACTTGGTCGTGACGATGTTGGCTGCGTTGACGCTCCAGAAGTCAGGGAATTCCACCCCGCGCTGCTCGAAGTTGACTGAGCCGTCCCGCCAGTTGGTCAGCACCACGTCGCGACGCTCCCAGGTCACCTCGTCATAGGGATGCACGTTGGGGCTCGTGTAGACCCGCTCGACCACGAGGCCTTGCGCCGGGTACTTGGCGCTGCGCTTGCCAGGGGCCGGGGAATGCGCGATGTCGGTCACGGTGGTCCTCTCTAAACGGGCTGGTGCTGGTCTGAACGGGCTGGCGCCGGCGTCGGCGGGATGGAGCGCCGGAGTTCGGCGATGGCGGCTTCGAAATCGGCCGCGGAGGTGAAGGAGTTGTAGACGCTGGCAAAGCGCAGGTAGGCCACTTCGTCGAGTTCGCGCAGCGGGCCCAGGATGGCCAAGCCCACCTCGTCGCTGGGGATCTCGGCGACGCCGCTGGCGCGCACTGCGTCCTCGACCTCTTGCGCGAGCTTGGCGAGCGCGTCCTCGCTGACCGGCCGGCCCTGGCAGGCTCGGCGCACACCGGCGGCTACCTTCGCGCGGGAGAACGGCTCGGTCACCCCGCTGCGCTTGATGACGGCCAGCGTCGCCTCCTCGACGGTCGTGAAGCGGCGCGAACAGTCCGTACAGGAACGTCGACGACGGATCACCTGACCCTCGTCGACCTCGCGGGAGTCCAGCACTCGGGAGTCCGGGTGACGGCAGTACGGACACCGCATGACCGCACCCCCTCGTGGGCCGCGGAGCGCTCAACTCAGCGGGCCTGTGGACGACACAGCGGAGAACCTGTGCGCCGCCTGTGGGCGAGCTGTGGGTGAGAAACCCCAACTTGTGGACTAACTACACGATTGTAACCACTAGATGTAGGGGTTGACCATAGGCTGTGGCACCACGTCCCGCAAGTTGTTGAGCGCTGTACGCGCGGCTCGGCGTGTCGCGCCGTGATCTGCGCCGATCAGGGCAGGCGAAGCACCTGACCGGCCTGGATGCTGGGTGAGGTCAAACCGTTCGCCGTCATGATCGCGGCGACCACGCTCCGCGGATCAGCGTCCGGATCCACACGCTGCGCCAGGCTCCACAGCGTGTCGCCCGGGGTCACGACGACCGAAGAGGCCGAGGCCGGCAGCAGCCCAGCGGGACCGGACTCCCCGGAGGAACTGTCGTATGGCGCCACCTGTCCTGGATAGGACGAAGCGGGCGAGTCCGGTATCACGGCGGACAGGAGGTCCACCGCCACCACACCGACCCCCACGCTCAGCAGCAGGGCAAGGCCGGCCAGCAGCCGGCGGGCACGAACCGTCATCCGAAGCTTGTGCGGGCGCGCGTCCAAAACGACTTCGCGGCGGATTTCGGAGCGCGTCACCTGCGGGCGAGGCTCGACTGACGGCGGCCCTGGCATGCCCGGCGATGGCGGTGGCCCGACTGCACCCTCCGACACCGCCGGCAGTAGCGGCAGCAGCGCAGTCCTGCAGTCCTTCCGCGATGGACCGACCAGGGTGCGGCGGGTAACCGCAGTCGGGGTCGTGGTCGCACGGACCGAACGATCTAGGGGCCGCTCCAAAGTAGCCAGCATGGGATCCTCCTGACGCAGACGCCCGGGAAGAGTGACCGAACAGTTGTTCGATCGAACGTCTGTACGATGTGTACCAGATACGGCTGACAAAACCCACCCATGGCACCTATGTTTTCGAACAAATGTTCCCATCCCACCCGGAGGCCACTCGATGAAGGTGCTCCGCGCCGGAGCAGCGGCACTGCTCGTCGAAGTCGCTGATCTACGGTCGGTGTTGGCGCTTGCCGCGGCGCTGCGCGCGAAGCCCATCGAGGGAGTGCTCGAAGCAGTGCCGGCGGCACGTACCGTCCTACTCCTGTGCGATCCCGACCTCGCCCCCCTTGATGCCGTGGCCGAATCGGTACGCCGGGTCCGCCCATCCGATCACCGACCCTGGCTCGATGAGGTCGTCGAGATCCCGGTCAGCTACGAGGGCCCGGATATCGAGGAAGTGCTGAACCTGACTGGAATGAACCGACGGGAACTCCTCGACTGGCACTCCGGCGCCGTGTGGCACGTCGCATTCTCCGGATTCGCTCCAGGCTTCGGATATCTCGTGACCGACGAGCCCCGCGCGATCCCGCGAAAGGACACGCCGCGGACCGCCGTCCCGGCCGGTTCGGTCGGCCTGGCCGGGGAGTTCAGCGGCATCTATCCCCGCGCCTCCCCCGGTGGCTGGCAGTTGATCGGCCGTACGGAGCTGACCTTGCTCGACGTGGCCGCCGACCCGCCAGCGCTGCTACGACCTGGGATCGAGGTCCGGTTCGTGGACCAGACGTGACACCGCTCCGACGACTGCAAGTCTTGGCGACCGGACCGCTCACGACCGTTCAGGACGCCGGCCGCCCAGGCCTCGCCCATCTCGGCATCGGTAGGTCAGGTGCAGCCGACGGCAGTTCGTACCGGCTGGCGAATCGGCTCGTCGGAAATCGGGAGGCCGAGGCCGCCCTTGAGGTGACGCTCGGGGGGCTGACGCTGCACGCCGAGCATGACTTCCTCATTGCC
>JALZIX010000268.1 GCA_030860025.1 Actinomycetota bacterium | reverse complement strand
TGTGCGGACGTCGACCGGGCACTGGACGGGGTCCGCTGGTATCTGGATGAGATCGACGCCATGCTGGACGGTCGGGCCCCGCTGCCCGGGCCGGTGAGCAACATCGCCAGCTGGAACTACCCGATGTCGGTCCTTGTGCACTCCGAGCTCGTTCAGTTGCTCGCCGGCAACGCGGTGATCGCTAAGACGCCGTCCCAGGGCGGTGCGGCGTGCCTCACGCTGGCGCACGCCTTGATGGCGCGTGCGGGCCTACCGGCCGAGTTGGTCTCCGGCGGCGGGCAGGAGCTGTCGGCCGTACTCGTACGGTCACCCGAGATCGGCGCACTCGCGTTCGTCGGCGGCCGGTCCAATGGCGGGAAGGTCGCGGCCGCGCTGCTGGACACCGGCAAACGACACATGCTCGAGCAGGAGGGGCTCAACGCTTGGGGTGTCTGGGAGTTCTCGGACTGGTCCGGTCTCGCGGCACACATGAAGAAGGGCTTCGAGTACGGCAAGCAGCGGTGTACGGCCTATCCGCGGTTCGTCGTGCAGCGGGGCCTCGTCGACGAGTTCTTGGCGACCTACTTGCCGGTCGCCGCAGCACTCCGGTTCGGTCATCCGCTGGCGGTCGAGGGCGATGACGACGATCTTCCTGAGCTGGACTTCGGCCCGCTGATCAGCCCGACCAAGGCCAGCGAACTCGCATCTCGGGTCGACGATGCCCTGCTGCGGGGCGCCGTACCGCTCTATCGGGGGAGATTGTCCGCGGGCTCGTTCATCGAGGGCCAGGACGTCTCCGCCTACGCCGCACCCGTGACGCTGCTCGCGCCGCCGGGCGCCTCGCGGCTGATGCACGAGGAGCCGTTCGGTCCGGTGGACACGATCATCGTGGTGGACACCGAGGCCGAACTACTCGCCCAGATGAACGCGTCCAACGGCGCGCTGGTGGCCAGCATCGCCTGCGACGACACCGAGCATGCGACGCGGCTGGCCGGCGAAGTTCAGGCGTTCAAGGTCGGCATCAACAAGCCGCGCTCCCGTGGCGACCGGGAGGAGACCTTCGGCGGCCGGGGATCGTCGTGGCGCGGCTGCTTCGTGGGCGGGGAGCTACTGGTGCAGGCGGTGACCCAGGGTCCGCAGAACGAGCTCCTCTACGGCAACTTCCCCGATCACAACCGGTACCCGGCCAACATCTGACCCGGAGGGGGTTAGTCTGCGCCGTCGTAGGCGCGCTGCAACGCGGCGATGTCGAGCTTGACCATTCCGAGCATCGCCTTCATGGCTCGCTCGGCCTTCTCCCGGTCGGGGTCGGACATCATGTCGTCGAGGACGGTGGGTACGACCTGCCAGGACAGCCCGTACTTGTCCTTGAGCCATCCGCACATGCTCTCCTGGCCGCCGTCGGCAAGCAGCCGCGTCCAGTAGTGGTCGACCTCGTCCTGGTCCTGGCACGGGATGAGGAAGGAGACTGCCTCGTCGAAGGTGAAGTCCGGCCCACCGTTGATTGCCGTGAACCGCTGACCGTCCAGGGTGAAGTCGACGGTCAGCACCAAACCAGCCTCTCGCGGGCCGGCCTCGCCGTAATGGCTGACCTTGTCGATCGAGGAGTTCGGAAAGATCGAGACGTAGAAGTTCGCAGCTTCTTCGCTCTCGGTGTCGAACCACAGGTTCGGTGTGATCGCGGGCATGAGTGGTCCTCCTCATCGGGCAAAGTAGTTCTGGCACGTTATGCGCATAACGTCCCAGAATCCGCCCGAATTCGGGACGTTATGCGCATAACGTCCAAAGAGGGTCAGGCGGCGGCCGGCTGCGCCTCGGCGTCGGGGGCTGCGCGCCTCGAGTCCAGCGATGACTCCAGCGCCAGTTCGAGCACCTCACGTACGTCGGCGACCAGGTGCACCGTCAGCGTGGACAGCACCGACTCTGGGACCTCCTCGAGATCCGGCTCGTTGCGCTGCGGCAGCACGACCGTAGTGATCCCGGCCCGGTGGGCGGCGAGCAGCTTCTGCTTGACGCCGCCGATCGGCAGTACCCGCCCGGTCAGCGACACCTCACCGGTCATCGCCACGTCCGACCGCACGGGGCGGCCAGACAGCAGCGAGGCCAGTGCGGTGGTCATCGTGACCCCGGCGCTCGGTCCGTCCTTGGGTACGGCTCCGGCCGGTACGTGCAGGTGGATCCCACGCTCGGACAACGCGTCGACGTCCAGCCTGAGGTTCTTGCCCTCCGACCGAAGGTAGGACAGGGCGATCTGGGCGGACTCCTTCATCACGTCACCGAGTTGCCCGGTCAGGGTCAGCCCGCTCGCTCCAGTCTCCTTGGCCGCCAGCGACGCCTCGATGAACAGCACGTCCCCGCCGGCACCCGTGACGGCCAAACCCGTCGCCACGCCCGGGACCTCGGTCCGCTCGGCCGACTCCGGAGTGTGCTTCGGGCTGCCGAGATAGCGCTTGAGCTCGGGCAGGTCCACCAACACCGGCAGCAGGTCCTCGTCGAGGGCGACCGCCGCGGTCACCTTGCGCAGCACCCGAGCCAGACCGCGCTCGAGCTGGCGTACCCCGGCCTCCCGGGTGTACTCCCCGGCCAGCTGGTGCAGCGCCGCCTCGGTGAACGAGACGTCGTCACCGGTCAGGCCGGCGAGCTCGATCTGCTTGGGCAGCAGGTGCTCCCGCGCGATCGTTACCTTCTCGTCCTCGGTATATCCGTCCAGGGAGACCAGCTCCATCCGGTCGAGCAACGGCGCTGGGATGGACTCCAGCACGTTGGCCGTGGCCAGGAAGACCACGTCGGAGAGATCCAGGTCAACCTCGAGGTAGTGATCGCGGAACGTGTGGTTCTGCGCCGGGTCGAGCACCTCGAGCAGGGCGGCGGTCGGGTCACCGCGATAGTCCGAGCCGACCTTGTCGATCTCGTCGAGCAGGATGACCGGGTTCATCGAGCCGGCTTCCTTCATCGCCCGCACGATCCGGCCCGGCAGCGCGCCGACGTAGGTACGCCGGTGACCCCGGATCTCGGCCTCGTCCCGGACGCCACCCAGGGCGACCCGGACGAAGTTGCGGCCCATTGCCCGGGCGACGGACTCCCCGAGCGAGGTCTTGCCGACCCCGGGTGGTCCGACCAGGGCGAG
>JALZIX010000239.1 GCA_030860025.1 Actinomycetota bacterium | reverse complement strand
GAGCAGCAGCGCGCCCAGCGCGAGCATGCTGGCCGTGGTCTCGTGGCCACCGACGAGCAGGCCATCAGCGAGGCCGGCCAACTCCTCGTCGCTGATCGCGTCGCCGTGCTCACGCACGATCATCCCGAGCAGGCCCTCGCCGGGTTCGGCGCGTTGTTGGGCGACGAGTTCGCGCATGTACGCCAGTGACTGGGCGACGGAGTCGAGGGTCTCGGCCCCCTCGATGAAGTCGAACCGCGAGTTGCTCAGCCGCTGGAAGTCGTCGCGGTCGCCGTACGGCACCCCGAGGAGTTCGCAGATCACCAGGGAGGGGATCGGCAACGCGAAGGTCGGCAACAGGTCGACCGGATGGTCGGCGGCATCGATGGCATCAAGGCAATCGGCGACGATCGCGTCGATGCGCGGAGCCAGCCTGGCCAGCCGCCGCATCGTGAACTCCGGGGTCAGAATGCGGCGCAGCCGGGTGTGCTTGGGCGGATCGCTCATCCCGAGGCCGCCCGGATCCTGTTGTCCGGCCAGTGCCTCCACGCCGATCACGGCGTCGGCAAGGGTGGAGAAATCAGTGCTGAAGTCGGGGGCGCTACCCAGCACTTGCCGTACGTCGTCGTAACGGGTCAGCAGCCAGAACTTCATCCCGAACAGGTTGAACTGACTGACCGGCTCCTCGGCCCGGCGGCGGCCGAGCTCGGCGACTGGGTCGAGCCCTTCCCGCATGAGCGGCAGAAACGGGGATTCAGACATCGCTGACGATTCTCTCGTACAGCCGGGGCGCTTTGGTACGGGGAGCCCTCAGTAGCACAATCGTGCTATGAAAGGCCCATGCCGGTCCGCCTCGATCACGATCAGCGCCGCACCGAGCTGGCCGAGGCCGTCTGGCGCGTCATCCGGCGCGAGGGGGTGCGCGGAGCGTCGGTACGGGGGGTGGCTCGTGAGGCCGGGCTGTCGATGGGTTCGGTGCGCTACTTCTTCGCCACCCAGGAGGAGCTGCTGCGGTTCGCCATGCGGGCGATCATCGAGCGGGCAACTGGCCGAATCGAGGCGGGGGCGCCGGCTCGGGCAACCCTCGCTGCAGGCGGGGATGCTCCGGAGGCAGTCGCCCAGGTGCTCGAGGAAGTGCTGCCACTGGACGACGAGCGGCTCGGCGATGCTGAGGTCTGGCTTGCCTTCACGGTCCAAGGGGCCGTCGACGAGGGACTGGCGAGGATTCGCCGCGAAGCGGACGAGGGTGTCGGCCAACTCTGCGCAAAGTGCCTGATCGACCTGCGTGGGCTCGGTCTTGTCGCCGATGACCGTGACCTCGCCACTGAAATCGCCCGGTTGTGGTCCCTGATGGACGGGCTGACCTTGCACATCCTGCTCGACCTCAAGCAGGGGTCGGCACGGACAGCCCGCGAGATCCTCCGTACCCATCTGAACGATCTAGGCCACCCAAGAACGTGACCGTTATGCGCATAAAGGCGAAAACCCGGGCCCGAAAGTGACCGTTATGCGCATAAGGGTCAAGAGGAGAGGGCGCGGAAGCGGCGCAGGCGCAGGCTGTTGGACACCACGAACAACGAGGACAGTGCCATCGCCGCGCCGGCCAGCATCGGATTGAGCAGTCCGGCTGCGGCAAGCGGTAGCGCTGCCACGTTGTAGGCGAAGGCCCAGAAGAGGTTGCCCTTGATCACCGCCAGGGTCCGGCGGGCCAGCCGGATCGCATCGGCAGCAGCGCGCAGGTCACCGCGTACGAGGGTGAGGTCCGAAGCCTCGATGGCGACATCCGTACCGGTACCCATCGCCAGGCCCAGGTCGGCCTGAGCGAGTGCGGCGGCGTCGTTCACACCGTCGCCGACCAATGCGACGACCTTGCCCTGTGCTTGCAGCCGTTTGACCACGTCGACCTTGCCCTGCGGCAGCACGTCGGCGATCACCTCGCTGATCCCGACGGCCGTGGCGACCGAGCGGGCAGCAGCCTCGTTATCCCCGGTCAGCAACACCGGATAGAGACCCAGCGAGCGCAGCCTGGTGATGGCCTCGGCCGAGGTGTCCTTGATCGCGTCGGCGACGATCAGGACACCGCGAGCTGCGCCGTCCCAGGCCACCGCGATCGCGGTCCGCCCCTCGCCGTGGGCGGCAGATACTGCCTCGGCCAACTCGGGGTCAAGCTGCATGGAGCGGTCGGCGAGCAGTCGCGGACGGCCGACGAGCACCGTGTACGTGCGGTCGTCCGCCTTGACCTCGCCCTGTACTCCGAGACCGGCGAGGTTGGCGAACTCCGTCACCGTTGGCAGCTTGCCGGTGCGTTCGACCGCTTCCCTCGCGATGACCTGCGCGATCGGGTGCTCCGAAGCATCCTCGACGGCCCCGGCCAGGCGCAGCACAACCGTCTCGTCCTCGCCCGGAGCCGCAATCACGTCCAGCAGGCTCATCCGGCCGGTCGTGACGGTTCCGGTTTTGTCGAGTACGACGGTGTCCACGCGGCGGGTGAATTCCAGGACTTCGGGGCCCTTGATCAGGATGCCGAGTTGTGCGCCTCGGCCGGTCCCGACCATCAACGCGGTCGGCGTAGCCAGGCCCAGCGCACATGGGCAGGCGATGATCAGCACCGCCACTGCCGCCGTGAAGGCGAACTCCGCGCTGGTCCCGTTGCCCAGCCAGAAGCCGAGGGTGGCCATCGCCAAGGCGATGACGACTGGCACGAAGATCGCCGAGATGCGATCTGCCAACCGCTGGGCCCGCGCCTTCCCGTTCTGCGCGTCCTCGACCAGCCGCGCCATCTGCGCCAGCTGGGTGTCCGCGCCGACCCGGGTCGCCCGCACCTGGAGTCGCCCACCCGCATTGACGGTGGCTCCGACTACCGGGCCGCCTTCCCCGACCTCTACCGGCACCGACTCGCCGGTCAACATCGACGCATCGACCGCGCTGGTGCCCGAGACGACCACGCCGTCGGTGGCGATCTTCTCGCCCGGGCGTACGACGAAGACGTCTCCGACCGCTAACTGATCGACTGGGATTCGCGTCTCCACGCCATCCCGGATCACGCCGACGTCCTTGGCACCCAGGTCCATCAGTGCTCGCAGGGCTGCACCCGAACTCCGTTTTGCCTTGGCCTCGAAGTAGCGCCCAGCGAGGATGAACAGCGTCACGCCCGCGGCTACCTCGAGGTAGATCTCCTCAGCACCCGTTCCGCGGGAGGGGATCAGCGTGAAGGGCATCGACATACCGGGCACGCCGGCCCCGCCGATGAACAGCGCGTA
>JALZIX010000213.1 GCA_030860025.1 Actinomycetota bacterium | reverse complement strand
CGGCGATGGCGATGTCGACGCCCTCGACCGTGTCGGCACCGAGAATCTCGCGTACCTGGGCATTGACGAGGATCTGCACGCTGGTGTTCTCCACCAAGGACACGCTGTGCGCGTGGGCGCGGAACTTCTCCCGCCGGTGCACGAGATAGACGCTGCGAGCAAGCGGCTCCAGGGCGAGTGCCCAGTCGAAGGCGGAGTCACCACCGCCGACGATCACCACATCCTCGCCCGCGTACGGGGCGAGCTCGGGTACGAAATACGCGAGGCCCTTGTGCTCATAGGCGGCGCCGTTGGGCAACGGCCGCGGGGTGAACGTTCCGATCCCGCTGGAGACGATCACAGTCTTGGCGGTGACGGTCCGGCCCGAGCTCGCCGTCACCAGGAACGTGTCCGGGCCGTCACCGTCGGCCGGAATGCGCTCGAGCTTGCCCGCCTGCTCGTCGAGGAGGTATGTCGGCTCGAACGGCGCCGCCTGGGCGACCAGGTTGGTCACCAGCTCCCGCCCCCGGACCGCCGGAAAACCGCCGACATCGAAAAGCAGCTTCTCCGGATACATGGCAGTTACCTGGCCACCCGCCTCGGGCAACGAGTCGATCAATGCGACCGACAGACCGCGAAAGCCTGCGTAGTAGGCCCCGTAGAGGCCCACCGGCCCCGCGCCGACGATCAAGATGTCGACGTCCACCGCTTCATCGGACGTCGTCACGGCGCGGCTCCCTGCAGTCCCGGGAGCGGCGACTGCGCGGCCTCGTCGCGAAGCAGGTAGCGCTTGAGCTTCCCGGTGGCGGTCTTGGGGATCTCGGTAACGACGACCACTTTACGGGGCCGCTTGAAGGCCGCGAGACCGTTGCGGCAGAAGGCGTCCAGCTCGTCCGGGTCGATGACGTGCCCAGCCGCCGCGACCACGTAGGCCACCGGCTTCTCCAGGCCGTCGGTGTCAGCAACGCCCACGACCGCCACCTCGGCGACGCTGGAATGCTCGAGCAGCCGACCCTCCACCTCGGTCGGCGAGACCCAGATCCCGCCGGCCTTGATCATGTCGTCGGACCGCCCTAGGCAACGGTAGGCACCGGTGTCGGTCTCCTTGACGTACGTGTCCCCAGTCCGTAGCCAGTCCCCCTGGAAGACGGCACGAGTGGTGTCCGTACGACACCAGTACCCGGTCGCCAACGACGGCCCACGCAGATAGAGGGAGCCGGGTTCCCCGTCCGGAACGGGCGTCCCGGTCACCTCGTCGCGCAGCGCGATGTCATACCCGGGAACCGGGGTCCCGGAGGTTCCGGGCACGACCGCACCCGGACGGTTGGACAGGAAGATGTGCAGCGCCTCGGTGGAGCCGATCCCGTCCAGGATCTCCACGCCGAAGCGGTCCCGGAATCGCCGGAAGAGCTCAGCCGGCAGTGCTTCCCCGGCCGAGACGCCCTGGCGGACCGAGGCGAAGGTGTCATCCGGGATGTCCGAGGCGAGTGCCGCTGCGTAGAAGGTGGGTACCCCGAAGAACAGGGTGGGCTGATCGGCGACCACCCGAGCCGCGATGCTCGCCGGGGTCGGCCTGCCTGGTTCCAGCACCGAGGCCGCGCCGATTCCCAGCGGGAAGAACGCCGAGTTGCCGATGCCGTAGGCAAAGAACAGCTTGGCAACCGACAAGCAGCGGTCCTCCGCTGTCACCGCGAGAACACGCTGACCGTACAGCTGCTCGACCAGCTTGATGTTCAGGTGTCGATGCATCGCAGCTTTGGGCTTGCCCGTTGTTCCGGACGTGTAGAGCCACAGTGCCGGCGAGTCCTCCCAGGTCGGATACTCCGGTACGGGGTCCGCGCCGGCTCGGAAGTCGGTCCAGGACCGGACCTGCACGCCGTCCCGCGGCGACACGAATTGCGGCGCGTCGCCCTCGGCCGCCACCTCCACGACCACGTTGGTAACTTCTGGCGAGGCTGAAACAGCCTCTGCCGCAGCCGCCGTCAGCTCACCTGATAGCAGGAGCACTCGAGCCCGGGAGTCGGTGAGCAGGCCGCCCAACTCAGAGCCGGTAAGCATCGTCGAGACCGGTACGGCCACCGCGCCGATTCGCATCGTCCCGAGGATCCCCGCGAGCATGGCTGGGCCGTCCAGCATGAGGAGCATGACCCGCTCCTCCGGACGCACACCGAGGGCGGCCAACGCACCCGCCGTACCGGCGACTTCCTCGGCCAGTTGGGCGTAAGTCAGCGACTTGGTCGCGCCGATGACCGCCGTACGCTCCCCGAGTCCGGCCGCAATCTGGCGATCAACGAGGTAGCTGCTGGCATTGAAGACCTCCGGCATGGACATGCCTCCGCTCGTCGACGTCAGGCCAGGTGAACGTACTCGTACTCGAACGGCTGGCCGTTGATTCCCTGGTTGGGCGGGGCGATCCAGTTCGCGATCTTGCCGCGCTCATAGACCGGCTGCATCAAGGACTGCACGTGCGTCTTGTCCTCGGGGGTGGGCAGCCACCTCGCGGCGCGACTCTCCCACTGTTCCTCGGTCAGGACCTCGCCGGAGGGGCTGATCTTCGAGCCCGCGAACAGGCCGACGTGCCGGTTGAAGCCGACGTGGGGCAACGTGAGCCGGAAGTCCAGACCAGCGTCCTCGAGCACCTTGTTCCAGCGTTTGACCCCGCTCTGGCAGTCAGCGACATACTCGGTACGCAGGTCGTGGTTGAGCGCCAGCAGCGTGGGGACCTCCTGGGTCTTCAGCTGCCCGTCGACCATTGCCTCGATCTCGCGGGCGTCCTCCTTGAGCAGGTGGTCGTCCTTGCGACGGGTCTCCTGCCACCGACCCTTGAGACCGGCGGTGAAGTAGTTCGCCGCATTGGTGGAGGTCTCGCTGCCGAACAGGTCCAGGGAGACGCTGAAGTGGAAGTTGATGTACTTCTGGATCACGTTCAGCGGGATGCCGCCGTGCGGTGCGATCTCCTCGGTGTCGTGCTCGCGCATCAGTTCGGTCGACCGTTTCACCACCCGGTCGATTCCGGTGGTGCCCACGAACATGTGGTGCGCCTCTTCTTTGAGCATGAACTCGCAAGTGCGCGACAGCGGGTCGAACGCGCTCTCCTTCAAGGTGCCTAGCTGGTACTTGCCGTCTCGATCGGTGAAGTAGGTGAACATGAAGAAGGACAACCAGTCCGGGGTCTCCTCGTTGAAGGCGCCCAGGATGCGCGGTGAGTCCTCGCTGCCGGAGTTGCGGATCAGCAGGGCATCGGCCTCGTCGCGGCCCTCCCGCCCGAAGTGGGCGTGCAACAGGTAGACCATCGCCCAGAGGTGGCGCCCCTCCTCGACGTTGACCTGGAAGAGGTTCCGCAGGTCGTACAGGCTCGGCGCGGTCAAGCCCAGTCGACGCTGCTGCTCGACCGAAGCCGGCTCGGTGTCGCCCTGGATGACGATGAGGCGCTGCAGGTCGGCGCGGTACTCCCCGGGCACCTGCTGCCAGACCTCCTCGCCTTTGCTGTCGCCGAAAGCGATCTTGCGTTCTTCGTCGCGCTCGGCCAGGAAGACGCCCCACCGGTACTCGGGCAGGGCTACGTGGTCGAAGTGCGCCCAACCCTCCCGGCCGACAGCGACGGCGGTACGGAGATAGACGTCGTTGGTGTCCAGGGTGGGGCCCATTTCGGCCCACCAGTTGAGGAAGGCTGGCTGCCAGGCCTCCAGGGCACGCTGCAGCCGGCGATCCCCGGCCAGGTCGACGTTGTTCGGGATCCGCTCGGTGTAGTCGATGGACTGGCTCATGGGTTGGTCACACTCGCTTCCGGTCGAAGGTGGCCCGCTGACCGGTCCCGTAGCGCCGGAGCGCTCCCTCCGGGCCAGCTGCGTTGGGGCGGATGAAGATCCAGTTCTGCCAGGC
>JALZIX010000211.1 GCA_030860025.1 Actinomycetota bacterium | reverse complement strand
GTCGCCGAGATCGACCCGTCGAATTCGATCCGCCATGCCGCCGGCCTCGCCGAGGTGCCACTGCCGGTCCCGGTCCTGCCCGAGACCTGGCGACCGACCAGCGCAGACGTCACGGCGCCAAACGACGGGCAGCAGGGCCCAGTGACGCTCTCGATCGGGTACGTGAGTCCGAGCGAGGAGTTCGCCCGATACATCGTCAGTACCGATCCCGCCGCCGAGCAGATCACCGACCTGCTCGGCGACGCGGACTCGACGGGGACGATGCGGATCGCTGGAGCGTCCTGGGAGGAGTTCACCACGGGTCGGGGGGAGCAACTCCTGCTGCGAACCGACGACGACCTGCGCATAGTGATCACCGGAAGCGCGAGCCAGGACGAACTACGCACCCTGGCCGCGTCCCTGGCCCCGTACACCGGCTAGCCGAGTGTGGTCAGGACACGCCCGTGCCGGCTTCGTTGTGGACGGACCGTACGGATTCCAGCCGCTGTCGGGCGTTGTCCAGCCAGGCCTCACAGATGGCAGCCAGGACCTCGCCGCGTTCCCACAATGTGATCGCCTGCTCCAAGGTCTGCCCGCCGCCCTCGAGGGCTAGGACGATCGCAGCGAGCTCATCCCGCGCCTGCTCGTAGCTCGGCTGCTCCTCGGCAGGATGGGCATCGGTCACGCCGGCCATTATCGCCTGGTCCGCTTCGCTGCGCCGCCGGTCACGGGCTCGGCGCGCGCTTCCAGTGAACCGCCGGCCACCCGGATGTGCAGGCGCTGCCCTGGGCTGACGTCGCCCGGGGTACGGACAACGCCGCCCTCCGCAGTGGTCACGACGGCGTATCCACGCGCCAGCGTCGAGGCAGGGGAGAGCGCGAGGATGCGGGCTCGCGTGTGGTTCAGGTCGGCTTGACCCTGGCTGAGTTGGCTGGCCAGTTGTCGCCGGGCACGGGTGCGTAAGGCCTCGACCTGCTCCCAGCGCCCGTCGAGCAGACCCTCGGGGTTGGCCAGCGACGGGTGACGGCGAATTCCAGCCAACCACTTCTGCGCGTCCTCGACCCGCCGCGCGAGACTGGCGTACCCGGCGTGGCGCAGGCGGGCGAGGCCTGCCCGCTCTGCGGCCAGGTCTGGTACGACCTTGAGCCCGGCGTCGGTCGGTGTCGAGGCGCGGACGTCGGCGACGTAGTCGATCAGCGAGGTGTCGGACTCGTGTCCGATCGCGCTGACCACTGGCGTGCGGCAGGCTGCCACGGCTCGGCACAGGCCCTCGTCATTGAACGGCAGGAGGTCCTCGACGGAGCCGCCTCCGCGGGCGACGACGATCACTGCCACCTCGGGATCCTCGTCGAGGATGCGCAAGCCGTCTATCACCGAACGGGCGGCAGTAGGCCCTTGTACGGCGCACGCGTGCGTCGCGAATCGTACGGAGGGCCACCGGCGCCGTGCGTTCTGCACGACGTCGTGTTCGGCTGCGCTGCCTCGTCCGGTGACCAGCCCGACGACGGCGGGCAGGAACGGCAGGGACTTCTTCCGTGCGGAGTCGAAGAGACCCTCCGCGGCAAGCAGTTGTCGCAGCCGCTCGATCCGGGCAAGTAACTCACCGACGCCGACAGCCCGAATGTCGCTGGCCCGCAACGACAGCGTCCCCCGCGCAGCGTAGAAGTCTGCGCGCGCCCGCACGACGACGCGAGCCCCCTCGGCCAGGGGAGTGGGCAGCGCGTCGATCAGGTCCCGTCGGCAGGTCACCGACAGCGAGATGTCGGCGGCCGGATCGCGCAGCACGAGGAACACCGTTGCCGCACCTGCCCGGCGGCTGAGCTGGGCGACCTGGCCTTCGACCCAGACCTCACCGAGCCGCCCGATCCACTCGGTGAGCTTCCTGGCGACGGTGCGAACCGGCCAAGGATTCTCGGCCGTCGAGGGCTGGGTCATCGAGAGGTGTTGCGTCTCAGCCTTGTTCGCGGCCGCGGTTGAGTCGGTTCTCGAGCAGAGTGACGTAAGGCGTCCGGGCGCGTTGGTTGCGCTCATAGTCAAGCAGGCTGTGCAAGGTGGCCGAATCGAACGTTCGGAGCCGGGCTCTGAGTTGCGCGAGGGTGAATGCGTCGTAGCCAGGGACCGGTGCGTCCAGGGTTGTGCGCTGACCGTTGCTCGAACCATCCGAGAGGGCGGTCTCCGCGGCCAGTGGATCCTTGGCGAGGTCGAACGCCGACGGTGAATGACCCATCTTGGCCGGTGTTGAGGGGACTCGCTTCGGTCGAGCGCGGGTCGTGCCCGGCAATGGTGGGAGGGCCACGTCGACCGTGGGAGATCCGGTCGAGTCTGCTGCGGTCGTGTCCAGACCGATGCCCTCGCTGACCGACTCGGCAACGTCGACGACATCGTCGTCGAACGTCGCCCACGGTGGGTCGCCGTCGGCGGACCGGGTGAACTGGGTGAGCAGCTCGTCGCCCTTGACGACGAGCCCAGCGTAATGCTGCTGCAGGCGCAGCGAGGCCTGCATCGCGATCCCGGCCACCTTGACCGGCAGACCGGTGATGGACGACGGCAAATTGCGGGCCTGGTCGAGGACCGTCGCAGCGAGGCCGGCTGCGGCGCGAATCGGTTCGGGGATCTCCGCCGAGCGGCCAGCCGAAGCGCGGGCCTCTCCTTGGCTGTGGTCAAACGGCATCCACCTAGCCTGCCACGCGAACGCTGCTCGCTTCACCGAGATGGCTGGAACGTATGCTCGAAGCGGTGAGTTCGTCGCAGAAACGCGTCCTGTTGGCCGATCCCCGTGGCTATTGCGCCGGTGTGGACCGCGCGGTGATCGCCGTCGAGAAGGCCCTGGAGGCCAACGGCGCACCCGTCTACGTTCGCAAGCAGATCGTGCACAACGTGCACGTGGTCCGCACCCTCGAGGAGCGCGGCGCGATCTTCGTCGATGAAACCGACGAGGTTCCTGAGGGCGCCCTGCTTGTCTTCAGTGCGCACGGGGTCTCACCGGCGGTCCGCCAGGCGGCCATCGACCGGCAGCTGCGCACGATCGATGCGACGTGCCCGTTGGTGACCAAGGTGCACAAGGAGGCCACTCGCTTCGCGAGGGAGGGCTACGACATCCTGCTGATCGGACACCGGGGGCACGAAGAGGTGGACGGCACCTCCGGGGAGGCCCCGGAGCACATCCAGATCGTCGACGGGCCCGACGATGTCGCCCGGGTCAGCGTGCGGGACCCGGAACGGGTCGTCTGGCTGTCACAGACCACCCTGTCGGTCGACGAGACGTTGGAGACCGTGGACCAACTGCGTGAACGATTCCCCGGCTTGTCCGCGCCGCCGAGCGACGACATCTGTTATGCCACCCAGAACCGCCAGCAGGCCGTCAAGCAGATGGCGGGCTCGTGTGAGCTGGTCATCGTTGTCGGCTCCCGGAACTCCTCGAATTCCGTACGGCTGGTCGAGGTCGCTCTGGACGCTGGGTCCGCCGCGGCTCACTTGGTGGACTTTGCCGCCGAAATTGATCCGGCCTGGCTGGATGGCGTGCAGACGGTGGGGGTTACCAGCGGTGCCTCCGTACCGGAGATCCTCGTGCAGGAGGTCCTTGCCTGGCTCGCCGAGCGAGGCTACACCGACGTCGAACGGGTGGTTGCGGCCGAGGAGAAGGTGGTCTTCGCGCTACCGCACGAACTCAAGAAGACGATCGCCGGATGAGGCGGTAACCGCAGACCAGCAGGGCGATAGCGGTCGCGATGGCCATCGTGGGAAACCCCCGGACCAGGATCGCGGCCAACACGGTCGGGGTGAAGGCAAGAGTCGGTGAGAACACGATCTCCAGTGCCGCGACCACAGCAAAGACCAGCGGGGGGGCCACGACGATGGTCGCGATGTCGCTGCTCCGTACCCATAGGCCGGCGAGCAGGGTGGAGCCCACCAGTGCGCCCAGCGTCAATGTCCGCAGTCCGACTCCGAGCAAGGATTCGGCGGTGGCAACCGCCACGGTGACGGCGAAGATGAAAGCGACCGCCCCCAAGCCGGTCAGCGCGAATCCGCGCGACGGTGCGCTTTGTGCGCGGGGCGGGGCGGAGCGGCCACCAGGCCGTTGCCGTTCGGCTCGCAGGTCGCCCCAGGGTGGTGCATCTGTGGCGCTTCGGCGCAGCCGCGGATCGGGTGCTCGGGCGACACCGGTCATGCCGCCACAGCCTACGGTCCGGCCAGCCGCAGCCGCATGCGCCTCAGGTCGGGTATCCGGTGCCGTCCTTCCTGGTGCCCGGCAAGTCAGCGGGGTCCACGCGCGGATCGATCCGGCGGAACGGGTCGACCACCATGCCGCGCAGTGGTGTTCTGATGTCGTCGGGAGCGGGTATCGCGTTGTCGTTCACGCCGAGCTCGCTGAACCTCCGAGCCGAGACCAGGACACTGCGCTCGTAGGAACCTACGGTCTCGTTGTAGCGCCCGACGGCGCTACCAAGAGCTGCGCCGAGCCTGCCGAGGTGCTCGGAGAACCTGACCAGGCGACCATGCAGGATGCGCCCGAGCTCGAGCACCTGGGCGGTGTTGGCGGCCAGCACCTCCTGCCGCCAGGTGTGCGCCACAGTGCGCAACAGGGCCAGCAGCGTGGCCGGGGTCGCTATGACGACGTCGCGCGTGAAGCCGTACTCGAGCAGAGCGGGTTCGGTCTCCAGGGCGGCTGCCAGGAAGGCGTCTGAAGGCAGGAACAGGACGACGAACTCCGGCGTACCCGGAACGTGGGCGAGGTAATCACGGGTCGCGAGGTTGTCGATGTGCTGACGCAGTTGGCGGGCATGTGCGGTCATGCCCAGGAGGCGGCCGGGCTCGTCGGCCGCGTTGACGGCATCCAGGAATGCAGCCAGCGGGACCTTCGCGTCTACGATGATCTGCCGGCCGGCCGTCAGTTGGATCAGCATGTCCGGCCGATGCCGGCCATCCACGTCGGTGAACTCGGGCTGCTCGACGAAATCGCAGTGGGCGAGCATGCCCGACAGTTCGACAACCCGACGAAGCTGCATCTCCCCCCACTGGCCGCGCACGTGCGGGGCACGCAACGCAGTCACCAGCGCTGCCGTCTCGGCCCGGAGCGCCTGGGAGGTCTCGCCCATCTGCAATACCTGGGTCCGGAGCTCGCCGTGCGCCTGCGCACGATCGCGATCGAGCGCGATGAGGTGGTCGCGCAACTGATCAAGCGCCTGAGCGGTGTCCTCGCCCGACCACGCGGGCTGGGGTCTGATGCCTCGCCACAGTGCCCAGGCGATGGCGGCGGCGACTGCGGCGCCGACCACCAAGCCGAGAAGCAGCGCGGCGATGTCCATGCCGGGAAGCCTCCCCGACAGCTACGACATTTCCGATCATCACCACGCGTTAACCGCCCTCTTAGGCGGTAGCGGCCTCAGCTTCGTGGCGCAGCAGCCAGCCCTTGGGCTCGAGTCCGTACCGAAAGTGATGCAAAGACCCCGACGCCGAGATCACTCGGTGGCACGGGATGAACAGGGCAGCCGCATTCCGCGAGCACGCGCTCGCTGCGGCGCGTACGGCATTCGGTCGGCCGCACTTTGCTGCGAACGCACCGTAGGTGAGCGTCGTACCTGCCGGGATATCGCGCAGAACATCCCAGGCGTGAATGATGAACGGACCACTCGATTGCCGTACGGGAATGTCGTTGATGGCGTAGACGTCGCCGTCCACATAGGACCGCACGGCGCGACTGATCTCTCCCAGATCGTCCGCCGCCTCGATGGCCGCCGGTCGGAGCTGGGGGGCTATGACGGCGACCATCGAGTCGAGATCGGCGGTCCAGCCGCTTGCATAGACGGTGTCGTCCTCGGCCAGGACGCTGAAAGGCCCCGCGGGTGTATCGGTCGTCCAACTGCGCATCATGCGCTTCTCCTTGCACTCGACAAACTGGGTCGGTCGGCGACTTCGACCGGGCGGCCCGGCCGGGCTGCACGTGTTGCGCTGTGCTGGCCCCACAGGTGCATGACCGCGTAGGAACGCCATGGTCGCCATGCGCTCGCCCGACCGTTGGCCGCCCGTTCCGTGATCGGCGTGACGGTACGGGGATCCGCGCCGGGTTCAGTCATCCCTGCAACGGATAGCTGGTCCAAGGCTCGACGGAGGATCAGGTCGCCGCCAAGGAAGACGTCAGGATCCGACAGCCCCCGCATTGCGACGTAGTCCGCCGTCCAGGGGCCGATGCCGAACAGCCTCTGCATCCCTTCGACCGCGTCTCGCCGATCGACGCCGATGTCAAGGGACAGGGTTCCGTCGGACAGGGCGGTGGCCAACTCGCGCACGGTGCGTTGCCGGGCGCCGGTCATACCCAAGCCGGACAGGTCGGCCGCCGCGATGGTCTCCGGCCTGGGGAAGGCGTGCGTCAGGCTGCCATCGGGGTGCGCCAATGGGGCGCCGATCGCGGTGACCAGTCGCGACGTCAGCGTGCTGGCACCGGCGACCGACACCTGCTGCCCGATGACAGTCCGGATGGCCAGTTCTGCCGCGTCGGCGGCCCCGGGCACCCGCAGGCCCGGCCGACGCGCAACCAGCGGGCCGAGCACCGGATCTGGTCGGAGGGCGTCATGGACGGCGATCGGATCGCTGTCGGCATCGAGGACGCGGCGACACGTGGCCACCGCCGTCGGCAGGTCGCGGACATCACTCAGTCGGAGCACACATTGCGTGAACGTCTCCTTCGGGGTGAGTTCCACCGTGCCCGGTCCATGGGGGAGGGCCAGGACCCGTCGGTACGTCCCTGCGACGACCTCCTCGACCTCGCGCACCTGATGGCCGGCGAAGAACGCGAGCAGGGCAGGCCCGTCGTACGGTGCGCGGTGCGCGAGTCGGAGGCTGATCACGCCTGGCGCAGCCGGCGCCGTACGAGAGCGGGTGCGCAGCTCGCTCGGGGCTCGGGCGAAGATCTCGCGCACCGTGTCGTTGAACTGACGGATGCTGCGAAATCCCGCCGCAAAGGCGACATCGGCAAAGGACATGGCGGTGGTTTCGATCAATACCCGAGCCGTCTGTGCGCGTTGCGCGCGAGCCAGGGCGAGCGGGCCGACGCCGAGTTCGGCGACGAGTAGCCGGTGCAGATGTCGTTCAGAATAGCCCAACGCGGCGGCCAGACCGGGAACACCGACACGATCGACAGCACCGTCGGCGATCAGCCGCATCGCGCGCCCCACGACGTCGGCACGAACATTCCACTCCGCCGAACCAGGTGCGGCATCGGGCCGGCAACGACGGCAGGCGCGGAAACCTGCTGCCTGGGCCGCCGCTGCGACTGGATAGTAGGAAACGTTGTGCCGCAAAGGCGTACGAGCTGGACAGCTCGGCCGACAATAGACGCCCGTCGTGTGTACGCCGACGAAGAACCAGCCGTCGAAGCGCGCGTCCCGGCTGCTGACGGCGCGGTAACAACGTTCCGGATCGAGTCGTTCTTCGGCGAGCACGACATCGACTATGCCAGCCGAACCACTGCTCCGCTGGCGGGAATCGGACGCGGCGGTGCGCGGGTGCCGCTTGCGGTTATTGGGCGGGTGTCCGGCCCACCGCGGCCAGGATCGCCTGCCCCAGTTGCGCCGGCTTCGTGAACTGTGGCCAGTGACCGGTGGGGAGGTCGATGAACTCGACGTCGCGCATCGCCGCCAGCTCGGCGACGTACGGATGCCCCTGCGCCATCCATTCCCGCAACATTTCGCTCGGGAACTCGCACGCGATGATCGTGGCCGGCACGTCATAGCGCCGCTCGTCGCTGAGCACCTGCGCGTCGTACGCGACTGCCTTCGGGGTGGGGATCGAACGCGCACGGAAGGCCTCCCGTAGCTCGTCGTCCAGGTCGCGCAGATCCGCGTCGTCGAATTCCGACCAGTCCGGGAGTGGGAT
>JALZIX010000206.1 GCA_030860025.1 Actinomycetota bacterium | reverse complement strand
TAGTCACGGGCCAACTGCTGACCGGCGGCCGTGTTGCCGAACCAGTGCTCTGGGCCATTGTCGGACGGAAGGCGCTCGACCCCGAGGATCTCGATCCCAGTCGGGCTCTCGCGCGTGGCCCTGATCTTCGAGTCCAGGTTGGCATCGGCAGTGGCCTGCAGGATCCGGGCCAGGGCCAGGATCCGAGCATGCAGGGGGGCGGTTTCCGAGCGGAGCAGTTGGAAGTCGGGGCGAGTGTCTTCGCTCACGCGGTGTGACTCTGGGGTAGCGAACTGCAATTCCACCCGCTGATCGCTCGGGGTGCGCAGGTTGACCGTCAGGCCCACGGACGTGTTGCCGTGCAGCCAGTAGTTTCCGACGCCGTCCTGCTGGCCTCTGCTTGCGTTGCTGTCGTCGACGCGGTAGTCCCGGTCGAGCAGTGCCGAGAGCACTGCGTTGACTGAGGCGTCGTAACCAGCCTCCGGGGTGAGTACTGAGAACCGAACAAGGTCGTTCAGTTGGCCGATGAACTCGTCAACCGGGACAGGGTCCGTCGCGGTTGCCGCCGCATAGGTCCGTAAGAATGCGGCTGTGGTCTGCACCTGATAGCCGGTGCCGACGAGTGTCAACTCGACCGTCGAACCACCGACCTGAGAGAGGATCGCGTCGAGATCTGCCTTGACGCCTCTCCCGATGCCGCCGGCATTGCGCACCGCGTTCCTGAGCTGCCGCACGGCGTCCGGGTCGCTCATCGTGAGTTGGCGGATCAGTGCATCCTGCTGCTGCTCAACACGTTTGAGCTCGGCATCCCGCGCCGCGCGATATGCCGCGTCGGCGGCTGTGACTGTTGGACCAGGCCCAGTGTCGTTCCTCGCACGGCTCAGCCACGCCCGCGCTGACCCCGTCCAGGACCGCCGTCCGCGACTGTCGCTGCCCTGATCCCGGGCGCCGGACCCCTCGACACCCTTGCCGCCGGTTTCGCGTGGTTGGCCGTCCTCGCCGGGGTCGGGCTGGCTGGTGGTGTCGGGGCGGAATCTGGGTTGGGTCAGCCAGTTGTGGTGGTCTTCGAGTAGTTCGATGTCGGTGTCGAGCGGGCGTTCTTCGCGCAGGCGCAGCCATGCCTCGACGGTGTCGGGGCTGGCGTTGAACCGGGGGTGCCAGGTGGCGGAGTTGGGTCCGATGGGGTCCACGACGTGGTAGCTGAGTCTGGCGGCGAACAGGTGCTTTTTGATCTGGGCGATCTCGTCGGCGGTGAACGGCGCGTCGATGTTCGGGTCCTGCGCAAGCACCGCCTCGATGGCGGCGACGTCGTCGGGATTGGCGTTGATCTCCGCGATAGTCGTTGCCGCCCAATGGGCCTGGGCTGGGATGTCAGTTAGGTCGGCCGGTCGCCCGTACCGGCTGCTCTGATCGGCCGGCTCAGCCTGCAACGCCTGCGCGACCGGCGAGGCCGCCGGATCGGCGTGCCGATTGACCCAGTTGTCGATGTTCTCGCCCGTGCTCGGGGCGATCGCCGACCCCCACGCGAACACGTTGTTGGCCGAGGCATGGGCCCATTCGTAGCTCCCGGAATGCTCCAGCTGCGCGGTCTCGATCCCCTGGTGCTCGAGCAGGATGATGTCCGACTTCAGCGCCCGCCCCTCGCTGAGCCGGATCCAGGCCTCGACGATCTCCGGGCTGGCCCCCAGCCGGCGCAGCGCGTACTCCCCGGTCGGCTGCCCGTTCCCATCCAGCACCGGCACCCGGTGCTCGGTCACGAACAGATGCGTCTTGATCCGCTCGATCACCGCAGGGGTGTAACGCTGAACGTTCGGGTTCAACGGCCACGAAGCCACGATGTCGGCGACATCATTCGGATCAGCAACAATCGCCGAAACCGCCGCCTCAACCGCCGCCTGCCGCGCCGACGTGTCCGCTTCGCCTCTGTCAGGGCTGGAATCGGAGACACCCTTGCCGCCGGTGTGCCGGGGCCCATCCTCAGAGCCGGTCAGACTGTCTGGTTTTCCGATCCGTCCTGCATCATCTGGCGCAACTGGGCCTCGGTCGGCAGGACGCTGTTCAACAGGACCGCGATCTCCTCGGCCTGACTCCGATTCACTTCGTTGATCCGGCCCTCCGATTGCATCGCGTTCTCCGCCATCACGTACTGAACCGTTGTCGGATCGAACGTCCACGTCAGCGTTGGATGATGAAGGCGCACCGCTCGAGTGGGCCCCGTCGACTCCTGCACTATGAACAGGTTGGACGTCACCGACTGCTTGCGAGTCATTACGTGGTAGTACGTCAGCGCGTTCCCGAACTGCGTTTCCGGATCGCTTTCCGCGTTTGGCCTTGGAACTTCCATCCCCGGAGTCTCCCTTGACGGCCTCGTTGATCTGCTCAGCGATCTCCAGTGAGAATCCGGCGTTGAGCATGTGTTGCCTGACGGTCAGGCCTCGCTGCTTGACCTGACTGCGGTAGTAGCGGCTCATTTCGCCGTTGGCATCGAAGAACTTGGTCGGCTCGTTGCTCTTAGCTGCCGGGAGTCCGGTCGTGTCCGGAAGGCGGCCGTCGATGTCGGCTTGGGCATTGAGTTGCACGTAGTGAGCTACCGCCTCCACCCGCTTGGCGACAGACGTGACCGCGAGGCGGATGACCTGATAATCGGGGTGGGTTGCCTTACCCAACTCATATGAGGCTCGGGTCGGGAACTGCAACTCGATGAGCTGACCGCTGGCTTGGTGCACAAGGGCGACCGTCAGGCCGTGATAGAGATTGCCGGGATTCCAGAGATTCGTTATCGCGTCGGGGCCATTGAGGGCGTAGCCCTGCGCAGCCAAATGGGCCAGGAAGCCGAGCACTGTTTTTCCGTAGTCAGCCTCTTGGGTCAGGACGCTGAACCGGACGAGATCGTCGAGTTCTCGAGCGAAAGTTGCTGCGTCCTGGGGTGTCTCGTTGTTCGCAATTGCGTACTTTCGAGCGAGCGAGCTTGTTGGCTTGACTCGAAAATCTGTGCCGGCGAGCTCTAGCCGGGTCCCATGGTCCTGGTTATATCGGGCGGCGGTTGCGGTGAAATCCCGCCACGCTTGGTCGGCAATATGCCTTACGTTGGCGGCTGCGTCCCAGAGCTGCTCCAAGGATGATTGGGGGAGAGTGTCGAGGAGCTTGGTTGTCGTTTCGGCAATGTCTCTGAGGAACTCATCGCGCGTCGCTGCGTACGGCCTCGTCCGGCCGCTGTGGCGCTCAGGGTCGAAATCACCGGGGTGGATGGGGGTGCGGTCGAGGACGCCTTGACCGCCGGAGTGTCTCGGCTCCTCGTTCTCCGACGGGTCACCTTCGCGATTGCTGTCGCTCTCGTCCTCAGGGGTTGAATCGGAAATCCCCTTGCCGCCGGTATGCCGGGGACCTTGGTCGCCGGCCGAGTCGTCGGTCGGCCGGTCGCTCAGATCGTCTGTTGGTCGGCCGCGTCCTGCATCATCTGGCGCAACTGCGCCTCGCTCGGCAGAACGCTCTGCAGCAGGATCGCGATCTCCTCTGCTCGGGTCCGATTCACCTGCTTGATCAGGTTCTCCTCCGGATCGTCCAGATCGTCCATCATGCTCAGATGAACGGACATCGGGTCGAACGTCCAGCTCTTGGTCGGATGGTTCAGTCGAAGCGCTCGGACGGGCCCCTCTGACGTCTCCACGATGAACAGATTCGCCAGGCCCGGGCGCCACTTGCTCGTCACCTGGTAATAGATCAGTTCGCCGAACGCCATCCTCAACGTCCCCTCGCCTCGCTGCTTCGATCGCCGCGCTGAGGCGCGAGGCGAGTTCGGGGGAGATCCCGACCGCCGTCAGCATTTCGGTTGTGGACACACCTTGACGCGCCGCCAGAGCACTGTAGTCGCGGGCGACCTGAACACCCGCCCCCTTGCTGAACCAGCGCTCGGGCCCGTTGTCGATCGGGTGCCGTTCCACCCCCAGGATCACGATGGGCCGCGGGTCTGCCCTCGTGGCAGTGATGTTGTCGTCCAGCCTGGCGTCCACATTCGCCTGCAGGATCCGGGCGAACGCGGTGACCCGGGCGTCGACCGGGACGGTGTGCAAGCGCATCAGTTCGTAGTCGTCGTGGGTCTGGACGTCGGCGCGGTGCGAGTCCTGGCTGGGGAACTTCAGTTCGATCCGCTCACCGCCCGGAGATTTCAGGTTGACGGTCAGGCCGGGGTATCGGTTGCCCTGCAACCAGTAGTTCTTGACGCCGTCTCTGGGGTTGCCGTCCTTGATCCGGACGTCCAATTCGTAGCCCTGGCCGAGGAGGCTGGAGACGACGGAGTCGACGGCGAGATCGTAAACCGCGTCCGGGGTCACGACGGTGAACCGGACCAGGTCGCTCAGATCGTCGAGGAATCGCTCGGTCGTCACCGGGTCGAACGCGTTCGCCGCCGCGTACTTTCTCGCCACGGAGTCGACGGACTTGACCCGAGCATCGGTGCCGGCGAGTTCCAGGCTGAAGTTTGCGTCGTTGAGCTGGGCCATGATCGACTCGAGGTCGGCTTGGACCCGAGCGGCTTCGCTGTCGGCTTCGCGGACCCTGGTCCCCAACCGGCCGAAGGCTTCCGGTTCGGTGGCTTTGAGCGCCCGCACCAGAGCCTCGTGCTCGCGTTTCACCGCCTCGAGTCGCGCGTCCCGCTCGGCCTCATATGCCGCAGCAGCGGCTTCGGCGCGCGCGGCAGCGGCCGGATCGACCGAGCCCTTCCCACCGGTCTCGAGCGGCGTCGAATCGGAGTCGCCCTTGCCGCCGGTGTGCCGGGGCCCCAGGTCAGAGTCGCCGACCGGGTCGTGGTCGATGGACAGCTGGATCGCTTCCTGGATTGCCCGAGAGTCGATCGATGCGTGCAGGG
The DNA here is from genome assembly GCA_030860025.1 of Actinomycetota bacterium. Classification (GTDB taxonomy): domain Bacteria; phylum Actinomycetota; class Actinomycetes; order Mycobacteriales; family Geodermatophilaceae; genus JACCQS01. Next base: position 1,070 of record JALZIX010000206.1, on the reverse strand, counting down.
ACAGGGAGACGTCGATGTCGGCGTTGGGTCCACCGACGCTCACCTCGAACACTCCGCGGCCGTCGCCGGCCCGATCGACGTCATGCAGGTTGACGGTGAAGTGCCGGTCGCCGTCAGTCAGCGAGATCCGCCGGTTGCCGTCCCAATCGGCAGTGGCCTCCGGTGATGTCGCCGCCTGTTCGAACGCGGCGAGAACCGCAGCGACCGCGAAGTTGGTCGGAATGACGTGCAAACCACTCTCGGAGCGTGCGGGATCACGATCGTTGGTGGCGTCGGGGCCGGCAGGCTGGCCGGCCGAAGCGCGCGCCTGTTGTACGGCCCGGTCCACACTCTCCGCGCGATCGGCTGCCTCGATCGCCGCAGCCATCTGTCCGGCGACCGGGGCCGGGAAGCCTGCCGCGGTCAGGTGATCGACGACCGCCTGCTGAATGTCGAAGCCGGCCTCCGTCTGGCCCAGCCCCTCCTGCCGCAGTTGATAGATGTACATGCGACGTAGGCCGATGCGCCGCCGGAAGTATTGTTCGGTGCTGTAGTTCGGCGGGGTCGGAAGTCCGCTGGTATCCGGCGTGTTTGTGTCGACGCCGAAGTCCGAATTGGCCTGTAGGACGGCGGCGAGTGCCTCGACCCTGCGCCCGCTGGACAGTTCGGGTAGCCGGAGGATCTCGTAGTCGAAATGGCTCCTCGAGCCGGCCTGCAGTGAAGCCTTGGTCGGGAACTGGATTTCCATTTGCTCGCCAGTCGGGGTGGTGACCTTGACGTTGAGCCCTTGGAACCAGTTGCCGCTACGCCAAAGGTTCTTGATGTCGTTGACCGAGTAGCCCATGTCAATGAGTTGGGACAGCACGTTATTGACTTTGGAGCCGTACCCAGACTCGTGCGTCAGGATCGAGAACCGGACCACGTCCGAGATCGAACTGAGGAACCTCAGAACCGTTTGCGGGTTTGCCCGGTTGGCCAGCGCGTACTTGCGCTTCAGCGACTCCGCGCTCTTCACGCGGTGTTCGTCGCCGACGAGTTCCAGGTCCGGGCCGGACGCGGCGTTGAGTTGGCTCAGGATCGCGGTCAGGTCA
>JALZIX010000205.1 GCA_030860025.1 Actinomycetota bacterium | reverse complement strand
ACGCCGGGCAGTCCGGGCGCTGAGGCGCCGAACCGTTCCAAGGCCCGGTGAAGGCCGTCGGGGAAGCGGTTGGCATAGCCGGCCACGCCGACGTGGGCATGCCGCCCGTCGTTGACTACCCACGCCAGGTATCCGGGAGCGAGCGAGGGGTCGAGCACGCAGTGGAATGCCGGTGGCTCCTCGCAGCGGGGAATCTCGAAGACCTCCTCGGCACCGATCAGCAGGTGGTGGTTGCGGTCCAGGGCGAGGTCGCGGGCGACCCGCGAGCGGGCTCCATCGGCGCCGACGACGAACCGTGCCCGCACCCGGGTCGGCCCGTCCCGACCGGCCAAGAGGAAGGTGTCGGCTCGCCGACCGGCATAGCGAGTGCCCAGCGCTATCCGCACGCCGGCATCGGCCGCAGAGTGGGCCACTGCTACGTATAGCGGCGCCATGTCGCCTACCCGGTACTCGTCGCGCGCACTGGCCAGGGTCACCGGGCGGCGCAGCCCCGGTGGGTAGAGCACCACTCGTCGAATCGGTGGCCCGAGGCACTCGGGAGGCAGCGGAAAATCATCGAGCGTGCGCCGCACGAAGATCCCCGTGGTGCGGATCGCGCCGGTAAGCCTGGGTCGCCGTTCGACCAGCAGCACGTGTCCGCGTACGACCTCATGTGTCGCTTCGCGTACGACCTGACGTGTAGGTCGGTCTCGGCGAGTTGAGTCCTTCCTCGCCCTGAACACGGGGTCACCCTTCGGTTCGTCGACCGCCAAGTGGACGAGCCCGAAGGGTGCCGCTGTTCATGATCCTTGATTCGGAGTCCTGGATGAACGTCCGTCGTTTCCGCGTCCTGCACGCTGCAGGCGCTACCTATGCCGAGATCGGCCGCGAGTGCGGCGTCGATTGGCGCACTGTCAGGAAGTACTTGGCCGAGGATGCCTGTTCGGTCCCGCCCGACGCGCCGCTGCGCGCGGGTACTCAGCCGAAGGTGATCACCCCGTTCGTGGGGGTGATCGAGGCGTGGCTTCGCGGCGACATCACGTTGAAGGGCAGCGTGATCCATGAGCGGCTGGTCACCGAGCATGGCTTCACCGGCAGCTACCAGCGGGTGAAGATGTTCCTGGCCGAAGCCCGCCCACGGATCGTCGCCGAGCTCGCCCTGGAGGATGAGAACCCGTTGACCGGGCTGCACCGCCGCTTCGAGGTCGTCCCGGGAGCCCAGGCGCAGGTCGACTGGGGTGATGAGGGCGACCTGCTGGCCCACGTCGGTATCGGCGCCGTCTACTCGTTCCACATGACGTTGTCGTACTCGCGTGACCCGTTCACCTGCTTCACCACCAGCATGGACCTGGCGACGTTCTGGGACTGCCATCGCCGCGCGTTCGCCCACTTCGGCGGAGTCCCGGGCTCGATCGTCTATGACCGCACCAAGACCGTGATCAAGCGGCACGTCGCCCCGGGGGTCGCGGTGCCGCTGCATCCGGAGGCGGCGGCGTTCGCCGAGCACTACGGGTTCAGCATCGACGTGCTGGCCGCTTACCGGCCCACCGGGAAGGGCCGGGTCGAGCGCCAAGTGATCATCGTGCGGGACCACGTGATCGCCGGCCGGAGGTTCGACTCGATCGCCGAGCTGGACGGGGCGTTCGAGGGCTGGTTGCCGATCCGCCGGGCCCAGGTGCACCGCACCCACGGGCAAGTCATCGCGGTGCGCGCCGAGGTCGATCGGGCCGCCTTGCTGCCGCTGCCCGAGCAGCCCTACCTGGTCACCGACAAACACCTGCGCCGGGTCGGCAAAGACGCCCTGGTCTCCTTCGAGGCCAGCTTCTACTCCGTGCCCGCCCACCGGGTCCGGCCCGGGCAGCGTGTCCAGCTCCAGGTCGACGGCGGCACTGAAGGTGGCACCGAAGGCGGCACCGAAGGCGTCGTGGTCACCATCCGAGCGGTCGGTTCAGAGGGTGGCGGCTGGCTAGCCACCCATTCTCGAGCTCGCCAGCGAGGGAGCTGGGTGGTCGACCCGGCGCACTGGGACGGACTGCCCGATGGGCTCACCCGTGCGGTGGTCCTCGAAGCACCAACCCGACCCTCCTCCTCGCCACCGGCGAGGAGTGACGGGCTCGAGCCGCTGTCCTCGCTGCTAGCCCGCCGGCACGCTGACATCGAAGTAGCCGCCCGGCCGCTCAGCGACTACGACACCGCCGCCCATAGCGCCGCCACCAACGGGGTGATCCGATGAGCAGCCTGACCACCGACCGGATCCGCGACACCGCCACCCGGCTCGGGCTGACCCACCTCACCGACGTGATCACCCAGCTCGTTGAGCGGGCCGAGGCCGGGCAGATGGGCTACCTCGACTTCGTCGACCTGCTCCTTGAAGAGGAGCTGGGGCTTCGGGAAGGACGCCGGTTCCGCAACGCGCTGAAACTCTCCGGGCTGCCGCACCACAAGACCCTCGACGAGTTCGACTTCGCGTTCCAACCCGACCTCGAGGCCCGCAAGGTCCGCGACCTGGCCACCCTGGAGTTCGTCAAGGCCAAGTCCAACGTCGCCCTGCTCGGGCCGCCCGGAGTCGGCAAGACCATGATCGCCGTCGCGCTGGCGGTCGCGGCCTGCCAGACCGGGTTCTCCATCTACTTCACCACCCTCGACGACCTGGTCCGCAAACTCCGCGCCGCCGAGGCCACCGGCCGGTTCAACCGCCAACTCGGCGTCTACATGCGTCCCGCCGTGCTCGTGGTCGACGAAGTCGGCTACCTCCCCCTGGACCGCGCGGAGGCCAACATGGTGTTCCAACTCGTCTCACGGCGCTACGAACGCGGCTCGATGATCATCACCAGCAACAAGTCCTTCGCCGAATGGGGTGGCGTCCTCGGCGACGACGTCCTCGCCACAGCCATCCTCGACCGCCTCCTGCACCACTGCGACGTGCTCTCAATCAACGGCCCGTCCTACCGACTCAAAGACCGCCTCAACCTCGTCACCGGAGGTGAACCCATGACATGATCACCACGCCGAGACCGACACGTCAGGTCGTACCTGATCCGACATGTGAGGTCGTACGCCGACACCCGATCCCCCCACGTCGATGGACATGAGGAGGTCGATAGCGGCTGGCAACCAGGACCCCGGCGCACGACACGCCGGTGGTCCCATGACTGGCAACCGCGGTGGTCCCATGAGAGTGGCAAGAACCCGCTCAGGCCGGTCCCATGCTCGTGGCGAGCGACACGCACCCCTCGGTGGCCAAAGGCCGCGGGTTATCAAGCCAAGTGGCACAGACTGCCGGGTGACACGTCAAAGCCTCCGTTCCGGGCGGCGAAGGACCTGTATGCCGGCTGGTGGCAGCTCATCGCCGCTCTGACCGCGGCGCCGGCCTGTGGACCGGCTGGATGGGGATCGGCAGGCGATGCTGTCGCTGCCGGCGGTCCCGCCGGTCATGGGCTGGCGGTGCTCAACGAGGCTGCCGCGGGACCACTATCTGCGGCTGGACGGCAACGACTAC
>JALZIX010000192.1 GCA_030860025.1 Actinomycetota bacterium | reverse complement strand
CACGGGCCGAGCCGGGTTCGGGTCGAACCATGGTGCTGGGTCCCCTGGACACCAATGACCTGTCAGCTGCCGAGCGAGACGACCTGGTCGGGCTGGTACGGCAGTCGAGACTGTTTGACCTACCCGCTAGCCTGCCTCGACCCGACACGAGCCAGGACGAGGCCTCGAATGAGCCACTCAGTGACGAGATCACCATCGCCGTACGGGCAGGAGAACGCAGCGGCACAGTCAGCTATGTCGTTGCGCAACCGCGACCGCAGGAACTCGACGAACTCCTTCGCGGGCTGGAAGCCCGGATGCCATGGGAACCGGTCATCCACGAGGCATCGCCACCCCTGGGCCAGCCACCAGCGGCCGTCACCGAGTTCGTACGCCAACCGGAGGCCTTCGCGCCCTACGTAGCGCCACCGGATCCGGCGCCTCGGCAGGTCACCGACCCTGCAGAGCCTTTCACCCCGGTCACACCGTTCCCGCCGGTCATTCCGACGCCGGGATCAAGACCGCGATCGCGGCGCCGCCTGGTGGCGGCGCTCGCAGCGGCACTGCTCGTCATCGCCGGCGGGCTCACGGCCTTCGTCATCATGAATGACAGCGGCGGCGAACCCGGCGGAGGCACGTCGACTGCCCCCTCCGAGTCCGCGCAAGCAGGCTCGTCCGGATCCGCGTCCACGCCGCCGAGCAGTTCTGCACTCGGCCTGCCCACCGGTCCACCACTTCCCGAGTCCATGCTGGTTGCCGCGCACGACTCCGAGGGGAACATCGACCTCTACACCGTGGACAGCACTACCGGGGCGACGCAGACTCGGCTCACATCGGAGGCAGCCCGGGACACCCAGCCGTTGATCTCGCCGGATAGGACGAGTGTCATCTTTCTCAGCCGTGCAGACGATGTCTCGCTGCTGTGGGTAGTGGGCAGTGACGGCTCCGGTGCTCGGCCGCTGTTTGAGACGTCGCCGCCCGGCTGCGACCAGGTCCGCGGACGGGCGGCTTGGAATCCGGCCGATCCGACCATGCTCGCAGTGGTCTGCTTGGACGCCGGCGGGGCGGCCACCCTGCAACTTCTGACCCCGTGGGGCGGCCGAATTCGCACCTTGGAGACCGGCCTCGGGACCGTCGGTGGCCCGTCATTCTCTCCCGACGGAACGGGTCTCGTGTACTGGGGCAATGCCGATCCTGCCGCCACTGAGGGGTCGCTCTTCCGATTGCAGACCGCTGAGAGCACGGCGCCCGTACAGCTCACCGACCCGGCCGACGTCGGAGCCGCCGAATCACCGACCTGGTCCCCGGACGGAACCCGGATCGCATTCCATGTCGTCGTGGATGCGCAGAGCTCGCCGCCCAACACCGAGATCGTCGTGATGGACGCCGACGGTTCCAATCCTGTTCAACTCGCCCCATCCGACGGCGTCGACCAGGACCCGACCTGGTCACCTGATGGCTCGATGATCGCCTTCAAGTCCGACCGTACGGACGGCAGCGGCGAGCGCGTACAGCGGTTGTGGATCATGAGCGCCGACGGCACGGGGACCCGCTTGCTGACGACCGAGGATGTTCAAGATGGGTTCGACGCAGCTTGGTAGCCGGCGGCGCTCGCAAGAGGCCGCCGTGGCATGCCACGCCAGGTAACCTCTGCTTTCGGGGAGGCGGGATGGGCTGATGCAGGGCTCGGGTGATGACCAGCCAGCCTTCGCGGTCGGAACGAACCTCGCTGGGTACGAAATCCTCGGCGTGCTCGGCGAAGGCGGCATGGGCGCGGTCTTCCTCGCGCGCCATCCCCGACTGCCCCGCAACGTCGCCCTGAAGGTTCTGCATCCGGCGCTGTCCAGGGATCCGCAGTACCGCGCGCGCTTCGAGCGGGAAGCTGATCTGGCCTCCGGCCTCGACCACCCAAACATCGTCAGCGTCCACGACCGCGGACTGGACGACGGGCGGCTGTGGATCAGCATGCAGTACGCCGGCCAGACCAATGCCGCCGATGTGCTCACGGCCGAAGGACGGATGAATCCCGTTCGTGCCGTGCGCATCATCAGCAAGGTAGGGGCCGCGCTCGACCATGCTCACCGGTTCAGGCTGCTGCACCGGGACGTGAAACCGGCCAACATCATGCTGTCCCCCGACAACGATCCGGACGAGCAGGAACGGGTGCTGCTCACCGACTTCGGAATCGCCAAGACCGATGAGACCTCGGCGGTGAAGCTCACCCAGACCGGGTCCTTCCTGGCGACATTCGCCTATGCCGCGCCGGAGCAGATCGAGGGGGGCGCGATAG
>JALZIX010000168.1 GCA_030860025.1 Actinomycetota bacterium | reverse complement strand
GGGGCACCGACTGGACCGAGCCGACGCCGCACAGCGTCATCGCGTGCCCGAGCTCCACCTGCAGCCTCGACAGCACGCCCACCACTGCGTCGGCACCGCCGGTGACCAGGCCCCAGATGACCGGACGAGCGCAGAAGACCGCCCGGGCGCCCAATGCAAGAGCAATCAGAATGTCCGTGCCGGATCGAATTCCGCCGTCGACGAAGACCTCGGCCTGATCGTTGACGGCCGACACCACCTCGACCAGTGCGGTTGCGCTCGAGACCGCGCGATCGACCTGTCGACCACCGTGCGTGGACACCCAGACAGCGGACGCGCCTGCCTGGAGGCAAAGCTCTGCGTCGTCTCCACGCAACACTCCTTTGACCACGACCGGTAGATCGGTCAGCCCGGCGAAATGCGCGACGTCGGCATAGGTCCACGGTGGGGTCTCGTCCACGGAGTCCAGCGCCGCACTCAGCCGTCGCACCGGCACCCCGCTGCCACCAGCCGCAGACACCGGCAACTCGGGATTGGCCAGTTCGATGGCCTGATCCGGGTGATTGGCCATGACCAGGCCTTCGGGAAGCTGGAAGTCGTTGGCGAGGTCGCGAAGCCGGCGACCCAGGATCGGGAGGTCGACAGTGAGGACCAAGGCGCGGTAGCCGGCAGCGGCGGCGCGGCGGACCAGGTCATCGGTGTAGGCACGGCTGTGAACCTGGTAGAGCTGAAACCACTTGGCGGACTCCGGCGCCACCGCCGCCACCTCGTCCAGCGGGACGGTCGCCGCCGTGGAGACGGTCATCAAGCTCCCCGTCCGCGCACAGGCCGCGGCGGTGGCCAGCTCGCCGTCAGGGTGGGCCATCCGTTGCAGGGCCCACGGCGCGACGCCGACCAGGCTGGCCACCGGTGTGCCCAGCACAGACGTGGCCAACTCGGGTGCCACAACACCGCTGAGCATCCGCGGCCGCAGCCGCCACCGTTGCCAGGCCAACGGCGCCTCCCGCAAAGTGGTCTCCGTCTCCGATCCGCCGGCGTAGTAATCGTAGACCGCAGGTGGGAGCAGTTCGCGGGCAAGGGCTTCCAAATCGGTTGCCCCCTGCTCCGCAAAGGGGAATCCGGCGCCCGCGAGTGGGGAGTCAGCCATAGGCTGAGCTTATGGACCTGCTGACCTTGCCGGAGGTGGCCCAGCGGCTCGGGATCCGGGTGAACCGGGTACGTCAGCTCATCCGCGACCGGGCGCTGGCCACGGTCGAGCAGGACGGGACGCCGCACGTACCGGCCGCCTTCTTCGACGACGAGGGAGTCCTCACCCACCTGGCCGGTGTCCTGACCGTGCTACGAGACGGCGGCTACAGCGATGCCGAGGCCGTCAACTGGTTGTTCACCGAGGACGATTCGTTGCCCGGCAAGCCGATCGAGGCCCTGCACGAGAAGCGCCACCACGAAGTGAACCGCCGCGCCCAGGCGATGGCGTTCTAGGCGTCAGCCCAATCAGCGGTCGCGGGCGGTCAGCGTGGTGGCCAGCTGCTCGAGAACCTCCCGGGGCTCGCCGCCGATCGGGCCCTGAGCAAGCGCGGTCAGCGCGGTGTCGACCCGCTGGGCGATCAACCCCTCGACCTCGGCGAGCGCACCAGACCCCTCGATCACCATCCGCAGCTGATCGATGTCCAGACCGGACAGGTCGGCGCGCCCGATCAGCCGCTGGAACAGAGCCCGAGCGTTCACACTCGCCCGTCTGCGGGCCAAGATCACCAATAGCGTCTGTTTGCCCTCGCGCAGATCATCACCAGCGGGCTTGCCGGTCTGGTCTGGATTCCCGAAGACCCCCAGCACGTCGTCGCGCAGCTGGAAGGCCTCTCCGAGGGCGAATCCGTACTCGGTATAGGTCGTGAGCAGCGGTCCCGCAGAAGCGTGCGGACCGTTGACCAGCGCCCCGATGTGCAGTGGCCGCTGCACCGTGTACGAGGCCGCCTTGTACCGGGCCGTCCGCCACGCCGCAGCCAGCGCTTCCTCGTCTGGGCGGCGGGAATCCACCTGCCCACGTAGATCGAGATACTGACCGGCCATCACTTCGATGCGCATCGCGTCATAGGCCGGAGCGACCCTGGTTAGCGCCGCCTGGTCCAGTCCGGCGGTACGGATCATTTCCTGGGCCCAGGTCAGCGCGATGTCGCCGGCGATGATGGCCACGCTCTGGCCGAATCCGGCGGCGGTTCCGGCCCAATGGTTCTCGGCATGCAGCTCGGCGAATCGCACGTGCAGGGCCGGTTGGC
>JALZIX010000159.1 GCA_030860025.1 Actinomycetota bacterium | reverse complement strand
CCGGGTCGTTGCCGGAGTAGCGCAGGCTCATCCGCCCGGCCGTCAACGCTCCCTCGAGGTCGCCTAACAACCTCAGCAGAACGCAGCGCTGGCCGTAGAGGTGACTGCGCTCGGCACGCTGGTCATCGTCGGTCGCATCGAGGGCCTGCTGCACCGCGTCAAGGATCGCTCGTAGTTGGTCTTGGTCCGGGACGATCTCGCGAAGTGTGAACGGGTCGATCTCGAGGCGGAGGTCCTCAAAACCGGTATCCGTGCTCACCGCGGCATCGTATGGCGTGAAGGGTTGGGTACGGACTTTCCAGGCAAGGCTTCGGTATGCACCGCTGAGTCACGCTGGTGGTTGCGCTGCTTGACAAAGACGCACCAACGAAGATGTACGGAGTGGGCTGGTTCACGGGCTCGTGTGGCGGTCCTGCGGTGGCGAGGTAGTGCGCGTCTGACTCTCGTTTCGTCTCCAGTTTCAAGGTTGGTCGCGTCCTGCCTCGGGTCGGGTACGGGGTTGCTCTGGGTTACGGGCCGTTGCTCAAAGTTCTTGAATTTTCTTGGGCTGCAGTCGCTTTGAGCACCCAGAAATGTCAGACCCGGCCTCTAGGGTTTAGGTATGAGTTCGTTGCTGGCGCCATCCGGGCTCTCGGTCCTGGACCAAGCCGCGGCGGCTTTGCGCGAGGCGTGCGAGGAACGACTCTGGGCCCAGTCCGACGCCCAGATCACCGACCGGGTCAAGGCAGCACTGCGGATCAAGGCGCAGGCCGAAGCCGTCCTGCTCGCCGCTGTAGGTGAGTTCGAGGCCCGCGGGCTCGCCAAGGCGCAGGGGGCGTCCTCGACCAGGGCGTGGTTGACCGGCGCCCATCAGGTCGACCCGTCCGACGCCACTGTTCTGATGAAGAACGCGACTGCGCTGCGGGGCGGCTTCGAGGCCACCGGTACCGCCCTGGCCACCGGCGATGTGAGTATGTCGCAGGCGCGGGTGATCATCCGCTCGGTGGGCGATCTCCCCACCGATATCGGCCCCGAGCTCGCTGCCGCCGGTGAGTCGCTGATGGTCGGGTACTGCCAGACCTTCGACCCGACCAAGCTGGCCCTGATCGGACGCAGGCTCGCCGAATGCATCGACCCCGAAGGGGTTCAGGCCCGCGATGAGAAGGGCCTCCTCGACGCGGAGAAGTCCGCACATGGCGGGCGCGGGCTGAGCATAACCGCGGACAAGAACGGCGCTGGCCGCTACGTCCGCGGGTATTTGGATGCCGAGTCCGGCGCGATCATCGCCGCCGCACTCGACGGGCTGTCCGCCCCCATCCCAGCGTCCGCGGCCGGCGACAGCGACACCCGCAGCCCCGCAACGCTGCCACGACGCCCTGGCGGAGCTGTGCCGCCGCCAGCTGCAGTCCGGCACGCTGCCGTCCACCGGCGGGATCAAACCCCGTCTCGTCATCACCATCCCTGCCACGTCCCTCACTGAACGGACCGGCGCAGCCAGGTTGAACGACGGCTACCAGATCTCACCCAGCCTGGCCGCCCACCTTGGCTGCGACGCAGAGATCATCCCCGCCGTTCACGACCAGACAGGCGCCTTGATCAACCTCGGCCGGGCCAAGCGCACCTTCACGGGACCGGCCCGCGTCGCCCTGGAGGTACGGGATCGGGGCTGCGCGTGGCCGGGCTGCTCCAGGCCGATCTCCTGGTGTGAAGCCCACCACGTCCTCCCGTGGAGCCTCGGCGGCCGGACGGACCAGTCAAACGGGGTGCTGCTGTGCGGCTACCACCACCGAGAAATCGACACAGGCGACTGGGAAGTCTTCACCCACCAAGGACGCGCCTGGTTCCGACCACCCACCTGGATCGATCCCGAACGGACACCCATCCTCAACCCCATGCACCACCCACCACCCGACCGGAGCTGAGGGATGTGCGTCAGGGAAGGCCGGTAGTGGCCTCGAAGACGACAGCGCGACCGCAGATCTCGATCTCCTTCTCCGCCGCGCCGATGAATGCAGCACTTCCCCGCGGTAGCTCGAGAACGGTTCCGTCCAATGAAGTAAGCCGTGCGGTGCCCGCCACGGTCAGGAGCAATGCCGGCCGGACTGCATCCAGCACAACCGGTTCGGTGATCTCCAGCTTGTTCAATGCGAACTCCTCGACGTCCGTCGGAAAACGCCTTCGACCGAGGATGTCCGCCTCTCCGCGAACCACGGTGGCTTGGCTCTGGCCGAAGTCAAGAACGCGTTGCAACTCACCGACGTCGACATGCTTGCCAGTCAGGCCTCCGCGCAGAACGTTGTCCGACTCGGCCATGATCTCGACCCCCATCCCGGAGAGGTACGCGTGCAGACAGCCAGCCGGAATGGACAGCGCCTCACCTGGCTCCAAGCGGATGAACTGACACAGCAACGAGAGAACTACGCCGCGGTCGCCCGGGTACTCACCGGCTAGTCGGGTAATCCATCGCAGAGCATCGAGGTACGGACCATTCCGTACGGCGACGGCTGACTTGGCAAGTGAAGACACCGCGCCGGCCACATCGGACTCGGACAGGTCGCAGATCCATCGAACGGAGTCCTCGAGACCGGCCGCGGTCAACGAGTGCCGTAGGCCGTCGAGTTCCGGCACCGCCAGTTCGTCGAGCAAGGCAACCGTCTCAGCAACCGGACGAAAGCCACAGAACGCCTCGACCTGGGACACCGCGCAGAGCAACTCGGGCTTGTGCCGTCCATCCCGGTAATTGCGGATACCCGAGTCGAGCGGAATGCCGGCTGCCTCCTCGGCAGCGAACCCCGTTTCGGCTTGCGCCGCGTTCGGATGTGCCTGTAGAGAGAGGGGTGAGCCGATCGTCAGGACCTTCATCAAGAACGGAAGCCGCGGACCGAACCGCTCGACCGCCGCGGCCCCCACTGCTGCAATCGGGTCGTCGGCGATCAACTGAGACAGTGTTCTGCCATCGGCCAGTCGCGAGGGACATGCCGGATAGGCGCCGATCCAAAGCTCGGCTTCGGGCTGGGGGCTGGGACTGGGATGTCCGAGGAACTCCGCCATCGCCGTATGCGAGCCCCAGGCGTAGCGCCGAACTTCGTTGGTCAGGGCGAACATCGCCGACCAGACTAGGTGGTCGTCGTGTCCGCGCCCGAACCATGCGCCTCGTGGGAAGCAGCCGCTAGGTCCGGAGACTCGTTCGGCCGGCGGAAGTCAGGCTCCAGATAGATCACCCTGGCCATCGGCTCGGCCCCCCGTACCCGCTGCTCGGCGCCGTTGATCGTTGCTACCAACTCACTGGCAGACAGATCCGAGCGGATCCCGATCTTAGCCGCAACGAGGAGTTCCTCCGGTCCCAGATGCAACGTGCGCATGTGGATGATCGACTCGACTCCCGGTTGGCTTTCCAGGGCCTCAACGATCCGGCCCTGGGAATCGAGTCCAGCGGCTTCCCCGAGCAGCAGGCTCTTGGTCTCGACCGCGAGGACGATGGCGATCAGAACGAGCAGGATGCCGATGGCGATCGTGCCAATCCCGTCCCACACCGAGTTCCCGGTCAGAACCGAAAGACCGACACCGATCAACGCGAGGATCAGCCCGACCTGGGCGCCGAAGTCCTCCAGGAGGACCACCGGCAGCTCCGGAGCCTTGGCGTGCCGGATGAACTGGATCCACGACTGCTTACCGCGCACCTTGTTCGACTCGACGATCGCGGTACGGAAGGAGTACGCCTCGAGGCCGATGGCGACGACCAGGACACCGATGGCGACCTGTGGCGAGACCAGCGCCTCCGGGTGAGAGATCTTGTGATAGCCCTCGTACAAGGCGAACAGTCCGCCCACCGAGAACAACACGATCGACACGATGAACGCATAGATGTATCGCTCGCGGCCGTATCCGAAGGGGTGCTCCGGCGTCGCCGTCCGGGCCGCACGCTTACCGCCGACCAGGAGCAGTGCCTGGTTGCCCGAGTCGGCCACCGAGTGGACGGACTCGGCGAGCATCGACGAAGAGCCGGTGATGATGAAAGCGACGAACTTGGAGACAGCGATCCCGAGGTTGGCCACGAGGGCCGCGATGATCGCCTTGGTGCCGCCACTGGTACTCATCGGCTTGCCTCGATATCGCCGGCGAGGAGACTTCCACCAACCACCTGCTTGGGTGATCTCGCGCTCATCATCGGCTTGCCTCGATATCGCCGGCGAGGGAGACATAAGCGGCGGCGAAATCCACCATTCCGATCAACTCGGCCATCTCCCGGATCGGTTGTTCGGCTGCTTGCTGACTCATCGGTTGTAGGACA
>JALZIX010000150.1 GCA_030860025.1 Actinomycetota bacterium | reverse complement strand
TTGTCAAGCTGCGCGTAGTCCAGCAGACGGGGCGTTGGAATAGCTGGTCGACCCGGAGCTGACCGTCGTGACCGCCACACCGAGTCAGATACAGCCGCCTCTACAGCCGCAGCGACTGGCGCGGCGCTCGGACGTACCGGCGATCAACGAACTCATGAGAGCGTCGGTGCTCGAGCTGTTTCCGCATTTCTACAGCGAACTGCAAACCGCGAGTGCCGCGCTCCATATCGCGCACGTGGACATGCGGCTCATCGTGGACGGCACCTATTTCGTACAGGAGGCTGGCGACCAACTCGTGGCCTGCGGCGGCTGGAGTCGACGCAACAAGCTGTACACGGGATCGGGCGACCTAGGTGACGACGAACGGCTACTTGATCCGGCTACCGACCCTGCGCGGGTACGGGCGATGTTCGTGCGCAGTGACTGGACGCGACGCGGGCTCGGCCGCGCCATCCTTGACTCGTGTGAACGAGCCGCGCGTGCCGAAGGTTTCTCGAAGCTCGTGCTGGGGGCAACGCTGCCTGGAGAGCCGCTGTACCGTGCGTTCGGCTTCCGCGAGACAGGGCGATTCACCCTGACGATGCCGGACGGAGTCTCGATCGAGGCGGTCGCGATGGAGCGGCCGCTGCACTAGGCGGGCCGGTGCCGGTTCGGCCGTGGACGAGCACGCACGTTTGCCTGGATCGCGGGCACTGTCCTCTACACACCCGACTGCCACCCTGCCTCCCACGCCTCGGGTAGTCCAATTTCGGTCATGGGGTCGATGTGCTCGACGATGAATTGCTCGGTCTCACCGAGGCATTTCGCGCTTTCGCAGCCGCGGTGAGAGCGGGGATACGACGCCGACGCCGTGATCGGCGGAGAACGGCTGGTCCTGGTGGACGGTCGTTGCCGTGATCCATGAGCCGTGGTGGGCTTGCGTTCGGCGGGCGAGAGCCTCCGACGTGATTGGGAAGCCAGTCGCCGACGGCATAGATAGGACAAGCGGTGGGTCAGACAAGAACGCCCCGCCCATCGTTCGAGGGCGGGGGGGCGCCACCGCCGCCGGTTTACGACGGACTGTCATTGGCTACATGAATCGGAGGTTGGAACTCGGCCCTAGGGACGACGACCGACTCAGGCGCCGCGGGTCTAGCCTCGATCTGCCCGCGGCGCCGCCCCCACGTCGGCAAGCGGTGATCTGGTCCGCTTGTCGGCTTGGTCGAGGCGAAAGAGCCGCGACCTGCCTGGCTTCCAGCGCCGTTCCCTAAGCGAGAACGACCGGCGAGGTGCGGCACCAGGTCCTGGTGTCGATCCCACAGCGAGTTCACGGTTTACTGCGTCGCCGCATGCCGTCGCCTCGCCCGGCTCGAACGTCCTTAACCCGCCCAGTGCTGGAGTCGCCAGCAAGCCAGCTGGCCACCAACGCGACTGCCGCTGCGAGAAATATGCGCTTCATCTGCCCACCGCTCCTTGCCGTATCCCCGACACGACGGCGACATTTTTGGTCCTCGCGAAGGACCGGGAAACCGTCGAAGGGAAACCTCCGAAAGGCCGTGGAGCTCAACCGCTCGTCAGGTCGGACAGCAGTCGGGCCCCGAATTCGCCGCCGCTGATAGGTGAGGAACGGACCATCACCTGATCGGCGGCCTGTCGCCAAGGAGGAAGCCACAGAGCATGCTCTTGGTATGACCGACCGCGAAGACTTCCTGGCCTGGTTAAAGACCGCGTTGTACGAGGCGGAGCTGGCGCTGCACAACGGCGACCCAGCACCCCGGCGGGCGCTCTGGTCTCGTAACGAGCCCGTCAGCGTCTTGGGTGCGTGGCGCAACGCCCAGGGGCAACGAGAGCTCGACGAACTCTTCACCACCCTCGGTAACAGCTTCTCCGACTGCACATCGCATGCGTTCGAGCTGCTGGCGTACGACGTAGTGGGCGACATGGCCTACACGGCTGGCCTCGAGCACACCTCGGCGTCCGTCGACGGTCAGGCGCGCACCTACACCCTGCGAGCCACCCAGGTATACCGCCGCGAGGGCGGCGAATGGCGGGTAGCCCATCGCCATGGCGACACCGTGGCCGAGTAACCATGGTCGGGCGGCGGACTATCGAGCGTTCGAGTAGCTTACCGGCCGTAGCCGACTTGAGTAGCAAAGGACTTGGGGGGTTACGCTGCCAGAATCGTTGCGCAGCCGGCCGCCAAGCAGTTCAACAAGGTCGCAGTTTGCCTCGCCGGCCACCGGTTCTTTCCGCTGTGGGGCGGTGCTGCGGCATCGCGGGCGCAACAGCGGCAAGAAGTACGCAACACCGATCGCCGTGATCCCGAGCGACCGCAACTTCTTCATCGCGCTGCCGTGGGGGCGAGCGACGGACTGGGTCCGCAACGTGCTCGTGGCGGAGCGCTGCGCGATCCGGGGGAAGCCGTCGACGATGAGTGCGCCAATCCCACGTTCGTCGACAAGGAGGTCGCATTGACGGCCGCGCGCGGCGTGACCCGATGCGCGTTGAAACGCCAAGACTTCCCGCACGGCTTCCTCCAGCGCAAACCGTCACGCCGTGGCCTGAGGCAGTGGACCGGAGGACCAGATGAAGTTCGTCGACCGCATTGACGCCGGGCGTCGGCTGGCTGATGCGGTGCAGCATCTACGAGATCGTGACCCGGTCGTTTGCGGGCTGCCACGTGGTGGCGTCCCGGTCGCGTACGAGGTTGCGCGTGCGCTCCAGGCGCCGTTGGACGTGATTGTCGTACGCAAGCTGGGCTTTCCTGGGCAGCCGGAGTTGGCAATGGGGGCGGTGGGCGAAGGCGGCGCGCGGTTCATCGACGACGCCATGGTTGCGCGGGCCCGCCTCAGCGCGGAGGAACTGGCTCGCATCGAAGCGCAAGCCCGAGCCGACGTTCGGCACGCCGCCCAGACATTCCGCAACGGACTGGCTCCAGTCGAACGGGCGGGTCGTACGGTAGTTATCGTCGACGACGGCATCGCCACCGGATCGACGGCGCGCGCGGCCTGCCAGGTCGCCCGCGCCGAAGACGCGGCCAGCGTTGTGCTCGCCGTCCCGGTGGCACCGCCGGGCTGGACGCTCAACATGGGTCGCGTCGCCGACGAATACGTATCCGTCCAGACGCCGCAGTTCATGTGGGCCGTCGGGAATTGGTACCGGGATTTCACGGCCACCGCTGACGCAGAGGTCGTGAAGTGCCTGACAGACAGCCTGCAGTGGCGCAATTGAGTCCGCATACGGCAGAATGACACCGAAGTAAGTACCCGCCTGCGTCGATGCGTTGGGGAAGACGCCATCGATAGGGGGCACAGGTGCTGCAACAGATCAGTGAGCAGACCCACCCGGCACGGGGTGCGGTCTTCATTCATGCTTGCCCACCGGCCATCTGCCCGCACGTCGAATGGGCGATCAGCGGGGTGGTCGGCATCCCGATGAGGCTCACGTGGGCAAGCCAACCCGTCGACCCGGGTCAGTTCCGGGCGGAATACACGTGGTCGGGCCCGCGTGGCAGCGCCGCTCGCATCGCCAGCGCTCTGCGCGCCTGGTCGATGTTGCGCTTCGAGGTGACCGAGGAGCCGAACCCCGGCTGTGACGGCGAGCGGATCTGCCATGTGCCGGGGCGCGGCATCTTCCGGGGCATCGTCGGCGCCAACGGCGATTTCCTCGTCGGTGAACAGCAGTTGCGGCATCTGCTGGCGACCGCCACCTCGAAGGAGGACATCGCGCATGGAATCGAGACCATGCTCGGAGCTGCCTGGGACGCCGATCTGGAGCATTACCGACACGCAGGCGACGGCTCCCCGGGTACGTGGCTGCATCAGGTCAGCTGAGGCCGGGGTGTAGAGAAGGCCGCGTCCGCTCCGACGTTCCGGTACGCCTGGCCGAGCAGCACCCTCGTCCTCGCCGCGTTGTGCTTCGCCGTCGAGTTCCTGCCATAGTCGGCACGCCGACCGCAGCGTCGTATCCGCGTCAGCCAGATCACCGTCAGCCAACAGCACAGCTCCTCGGGCCTACACCTTGTCCGCCGTCACGTAGCTCTCCCGCCACTGCACCCCGGGGGTTAGCGCTGTGATGGCAGGACCCGGCTACCGCCCCGCGGCCTCTGGCCGGTTGAGATCCGGGTCCAGCTTTGTCGCCCGTTAGTGCAGGTCTTGGGCCTGCGCTCGTTCGTTCGCCGTGTTGGAAAGCCTCTCCTGAGCCTGCTCCTCGGCAAGGACGGAACGCTGCGATCTCAGCGCGCGCTCGCGCTAGCAAGGCGCCACGAGCTGCGTGAGGACGTCGCGGAACTCGCTGTACCGGCGCGCTCCAATGCGATCTGCCCACTGCTGTTCGAGGTCGCGGATGCTGTCCGTGACGGTGCCGACGGCGTCGTCACCGAGAGCGCTGCGCACGACGATGCGACGTCGACGGTCGTTGGGGTCCGTACGGACCTCGACGTGCCCGGCCTTCTCGAGCTGAGTGACGAACTGGCCCACCGCCTGCTTGGTCATAGAGAGTGCGGCTGACAACTCAGTGATGGTGATCCCCTCAGGAGGTACCGCGGCCAGCAGCCGGGAGTGTGACATCCGCAGCCCGCCGAGGCTCTCGCCAGCGACGGTCCGGCGTATTCGGTCAAGCAGCCTGCCAGCGAGTTCGGCGATGTGTGCATCCGCGGCAGGGAGGACGGGCGGCGCCGCGACGCCCTTGACGGCGGTCATAAAGCAACTTTACCATCTGGATCGGAAAGCAACTTTACCGATGGAGGCCTCGGTGGGGACGCGGAGTGTCCTTGGTCGCGCGGACGTATCCGACGTCACCTTGCGTCGGATCGTCGCTGACAGCCTCGGCCGGCCCGCGGTCGACGTGGTCGAGTGCTGCGCGGAGGTGGCCGAATACGACCTGGAGGCTCTGACCACGGCCGGCCGGTACTGGGTACGCGGCACCGCACGCCACGCGGATGGCGACACGCCGTTCGCCTTCTTCGTGAAGGTTGTTCAGTCGTGGAGCCGGTCGCCGCTGTTTCAGTCCCTCCCCGTGGAGATGCGGCCGAGCGCCCTCGACAGTGTGCCGTGGCGCAGCGAGCCCCTGGTTTATGGCTCGGACCTCGGCCAGCGACTTCCCACCGGCCTGACACTGCCCAAGGCGTACGCAATCTTCGACCTCGACGAAGACTCGACGGCCCTGTGGTTGGAGGCCGTTGACGTCGACCCGGTGAGGTGGGACCACGCGCGCTACGCACGGGGTGCGTACCTGCTCGGCCGGCTGGCCGCCAGCCCGGCGGTGCGACCGCTTGCCGCGCTCGGCAAAAGCGACGTCGTGCGCAGCTACGCGCACGGAAGGCTCCAGGGGCAGGTACTGCCCGCCTTGCGCGACCCCGGTTTGTGGCAGCAACCCCTGGTGGCGGCATCGTTCGACCCGTCGCTGCGCGAACGCACATCCGCAATGGTGGAGGCCCTGCCAGGCTTCCTCGACGAGCTGGACCGGATGCCGCTCGGCACCGCGCATGGCGACGCCTGCGCGCGCAACCTGCTGATCACGCCGGGGAACCCGGACGGCTTCACGCTGATCGATTTCGGCTTCTGGTGCAGCTCCCCGCTGGGGTTCGACCTCACTCAGCTCCTTCTCGGCGAGGTGCAGATGGGCGAGCGACCAGCGTCCGAACTGCACGACTTGGAGACCGGGTGCCTCGAGTCGTACGTCCGTGGGCTCCGAGACGAAGGCTGCGACGTCCCCCTCGGGCGGGTGCGCCGGGCGCACGCTTTGCTGCTCCTGGTGTTCGGGGCACTATCGACCGTGCCGCTGGAGCATCTCGGCGCCCCACCGCGGCCGGAGTTGGTGGCTCTCGCGCGCGAGCGCGCGGCGGTCGCCGCCTTCGCCTTCGACCTCGTCGACGAGACGCACTGATGCGGCTTCTCGTCATCTCGTGGAATGGCGGTGGCAACGTGCCGCCCGCCTTCGGCATTGCCGATGAACTGCGGCGCCGAGGTCATCAAGTCGTCTTTGCCGGCCAGGAACTGGAGGAGCCAGCCGGAACTGCGCCGCTGACCACGTACGACACGCTGGAACGGCGTTGCATCCAGCGGGGCTTCGACTTCCTTCCGTTAGAGCGCTCGGCGGCGCGCTGGCGTGCGGAGCCGCCGAGTGGGCGCAGGATCGCCACCGCGATGATGGCCTGCGCGGAGCATCTGCTTGACGTTGAGGAGGTCACGTCCGGCGGGCCGTGGGATGCGGTGCTGGTGGACTGTCTCATGTTCGGCGCGCTTGCCGCCCTGCAGGACGCCGCCCTTCCCCTCGTCGTGCTGGTGCACAGCGCGCCAGGGCTGCTGATGGCGCCCGGCGGGTCGTTCGAGGCGCTGCTGCTCGCGGAGGTCAATCAGGTACGGGCGATGGCGCGGCTTGCAGCATTGACCCGGTTATGGGACGCGTGGGCTGCCTTCCCGACCCTGTGCACGACGATTGCCCCGCTCGACCCGCTGGCCGCGCAGGCGCCATCCTCGTTTGACTACATCGGGCCGGTTTTCGAACGGACCGCACCCTCGTCGTGGCGATCGCCGTGGCGATCGGAGGACAGCCGTCCGCTCGTGCTCGTGAGCTTCACTACCAACCCGGCCTGGGATCAGACCTCACGCATACAGAGAACGTTGGCGGCGCTGGCGACCCGTCCGTACCGGATCCTGGTGACGGCGAGCCTCGCCGACTTGTCCGCGCTCGATGTACCGGACAATGCTGTTGTCGTACGCCATGTGCCGCACGGCGAGGTCCTGCCGCACGTGTCGGTGACCGTGACACACGCCGGGCACGGCACCGTTGCAACCTGCCTCGCCAACGGAGTGCCGGTGGTCAGCCTGCCAAACCCGGCCGCAGACCAGCCGCCCTTAGCCGCTCAAGTGCAGCGGCTGGGCGCCGGCCGCGCGTTGGACGGGGAGGCCGCCACGCCAGCTGACATTGGTCTTGCGGTCGAAGAGATTTTGAGCGATCCGTCATACGCCACTGTCGCGGCGCAGCTGCGCGACGCCATCGCCGCCACCGACGCGGCGTCAACGGCGGCGACGCGACTTGAGTGGCTCGCCTCCTAGCACAGGGTGCGCGTCGCTCCGGACACTTGAGATTCGCTGACTCCTCGCCACCCAGGTCCGGCGGGACGGCGGGTACTTGTCCGGTCATAACTCCGACGTACGCGAGGCCTTGGGCGGTCGGAACAGGGAGATGGACGGCCGCGTAGAGGGGGCGCAGGCTACCTATGTGATCGCGCTTCGACTGGCCACCAGCATCCCCGAGCAGCGCTACCTCAACACCAAATCGGCGGTTGTGTAGCGAACCACCCGATTATCGGTGAGCAAAGAGGCGCTTGTGTAGCGAACCGGTCCGGCGGGCCACCTCAGAGCGGGATGTTGCCGTGCGCGCCTCGACCTGCCGGAGCCGCGGCTAGCGCCTCGATCAGGCGGCGGCGCGTGTCGGCCGGCTGGACGACCTCATCGACGACACCCAGTTGCAGGGCCCGGTTGACACCACCGGCGATCCGCTCGTGTTCCTTGGCCAGGTGGTCGTGCAGCGCCTGGCGGTCCTCCAGCGCAGCCGCGGCCAGCTTCTTGCGGTGCAGGATTCCCACGGCTGCCTTGGCGCCCATCACGGCGACCTCGGCACCCGGCCAGGCAAAGACGGCGGTGGCACCGAGCGAACGCCCGTTCATAGCGATGTAGGCGCCGCCGTACGCCTTGCGGGTTACCAGCGTCACCGTCGGTACGACCGCCTCGGCGAAAGCGTGCAGCAGTTTCGCGCCGCGCCGTACGACGCCGTCCCACTCCTGACCCACACCGGGCAGATAGCCGGGTACGTCGACCACTACCACGATGGGGAGCCCGAAGGCATCGCACATCCGCACGAACCGGGCCGCCTTCTCGGCGGACTCGGAGTTCAGGCAGCCACCCAGCCGCATGGGGTTGTTGGCGACCACACCGACGCTGCGACCGGCCAGGCGGCCCAGCGCGGTGACGACGTTGGGCGCCCAACGGGTATGCAACTCCAACGGCGGCTCGTCCAACAGCGCGGCAACGATCGGCTTGACGTCGTAGGCACGCTGCGGAGAATCCGGCATCAGGGTGGCTGGGTCAACCTCGTCCTGACGTACCGCCGCACCGAGATCGAAGCTGCCTTGAATGGCGAATAGGGCCGCGGCCGTACGCGCGGCTTGCAACGCATCGGCTTCGGAGTCGGCGGTCACGTGAACGACGCCGCTGCGCCGCCCGTGGGTGTCGGGGCCGCCCAACCGTTCCATGTCGACGTCCTCGCCGGTCACACTACGAACGACGTCAGGGCCGGTCACGAACACCCGACCGTCCGGGCCCATGATCACCAGGTCGGTCAGCGCCGGCCCGTACGCCGCGCCTCCGGCGGCCGGGCCCAGGACGACCGAGATCTGCGGGACCCGACCCGAAGCCCGCACCATGGCGGCGAACACCAGTCCGACCGCATCCAGGGCTTCGACTCCTTCGGCCAACCGCGCGCCGCCGGAGTGCCAGATCGCGATCACCGGAACCCGCTGCCGGACCGCGCTGTCGATGGCGTCGACGATGTGCCGACAGCCCTCGGAGCCCATCGCGCCGCCCATCTTGGTGGCGTCGGTGCAGTAGGCCACCACGGCTGCCCCGTCGATCGTCCCGCGGGCAGCGAACACGCCGCTGTCGTCGCGCCTGGTCAGTTCGCGCAGGGAACCGGGATCGAACAGTCTCTCCAGACGTAGGGACGGATCACGAGGATCACGGGAGTCCAGTTCAGGTACTTGAGCCAGTGCAGTCACGGCTCGCTCCTTGGTCGTGGTCAACGTCGCTCCTGCGACGTTGTCGGTGGCCGCTCACGCGGCGGTGAAGAGGAGAGCAACGTTGTGTCCGCCGAAGCCGAACGCATCGTTGACCGCGGCGCGCAAGGTGGCCTTTCGGGCAGCACCCCGCACGATGTCCAGCGCTTGCACACGCGGGTCGTCGTCGAGATTGTCGAGGTTCTGCGTGCCGGGGACGATCTGGTCGCGCAGGGCGAGGATGGTGAAGATCGACTCGACCGCACCGGCCGCGCCCAACATGTGACCGGTCATGGACTTGGTTCCGGAAACCGCAGCCCCGTCCCCCAGTGCGGTCAGGATCGCTCCTGCCTCGGCGATATCACCCGACGGTGTCGATGTCGCATGCGCGTTGACGTGGCCGATATCTGCTGCATCGATGTCAGCATCACGCAGCGCTAGCCGGATCGCCGAGGCGGCCAGCTTTCCCTCCGGCTGAGGCAGGACCATGTCGAAGGAGTCATTGGTGACGCCCGCCCCGGCCAGAATCGCGTAAATATTAGCCCCACGCGCGCGGGCGGACTCAGCCCGCTCGAGCACGATCAGCCCGGCCCCCTCGCCCAGGACGAAGCCGTCACGGCCTTTGTCCCAGGGACGCGATGCCGCCTCGGGATCGTCGTTGCGCATCGACATCGCCCGCATCCGAGCAAAACCCGCCATCGGAAGGGGATGGATGCAGGCCTCCGCGCCGCCGGCGACCACGACGTCTGCGCGCCCAGCACGCAACAGGTCCAGGGCCAGGGAGATGCCTTCGGCGCCCGACGCGCATGCGCTCACCGGGGTGTGTACCCCGGCGCGGGCGTGCAGCTCGAGGCCGACGGTCGCCGCCGGCCCGTTCGGCATGAGCATCGGGACGGTGAGTGGTGAGACCCGATCCGGCCCGCGCTCCTCCAGTACGTCGTCCTGCCCAAGCATGGTCCGTGCGCCGCCCACCCCGGTCCCGACCACAACGGCGAGGCGTTCAGGCTCGACGTCCGGACTGCCCGCGTCCACCCAGGCCTCACGAGCGGCCAGGAGAGCCATTTGCTGGCAGCGATCCAGGCGCCTCGCTTGGACGCGGTCGAGGTGCTCGGTCGGCTCGACGCTCAAGCGGGCAACGATTCGCACCGACATCTGGGCCGCCCAGTCGTCTTCCATTGGCACCACGCCCGAGCGGCCCTCGAGCAGCGCCGCCCAGGTCGACGCCACGTCCCCCCCGAGGGGGGTCGTAGCGCCGAGTCCGGTGACGACGATGTCGGACATATCAGGTCAGCTCTGGTTCTTCTCGATGAAGGACACGGCGTCACCGACGGTGCGGATATTGGCCAGCTCGTCATCGGGGATGGCTACGCCGAACTTGTCCTCGACGGCGGTTGCGATCTCGACCATCGATAGGGAGTCGATGTCGAGGTCCTCGGTGAAGGACTTCTCGGGCGTCGCGTCTGCCGGCATGACACCAGCCACTTCCTCGAGGATCTCGGCGAGGCCGGACTGGATTTCCTCTGTTGTCGCCATGCGTGCGGGTCCTTTCGTCGTGAACTCCGTACCGGGTCTTTCCCGATGCGGCACTTGGTGTTCCGCCTGGGTTATGGGCAGATGACTACTTGTCCGGCGTACGTCAGGCCCGCTCCGAAACCAATCAGTAGAGCGGTGTCTCCGGTCTTGACCTCGCCGCGCTCGATCATCGCCGTCAGCGCCAGCGGGATGGATGCCGACGAGGTGTTGCCCGACAGGACGATGTCGCGAGCGATAGCCACGTCAGGCCCAAGTTTGAGCGACCGAGCCATCGACTCGACGATGCGCAGGTTGGCCTGGTGCGGCACGAACACGTCGATCTCGCTGATATCCACCCCGGCGAGATCACAGGCGCGAAGGGCCGCAACGGCAAGTTTGGTGGTCGCCCACCGATAGACCGCTCGTCCATCCATCTCCATGAAGGCGGCGCGGTCGGCGACCGAGATCGCCCGGGACTTCTCGCCGTCGCTGCCCCAGACGACTGGGCCGATTCCAGGTGAGTCACTCGCGGCTACGACAGCCGCGCCCGCACCGTCACCGAAGATGATGCAGGTGCCGCGGTCGTCCTGATCGGTCCAGTCCGTGAGCTTCTCAGC
>JALZIX010000139.1 GCA_030860025.1 Actinomycetota bacterium | reverse complement strand
GCTATGTCGCCGTTGCCGGCTGATCGGAAGCCTCCATGGGCCCTACGCACAGAATGCACGCGCTAGGCGTGCAGGATGCGCAGGGCGCCGGGGTGACAGGTCGCGGTCACTGGAAGCGCCTGGATCGGTTCCCCGTCCGCGTAGGCGGTGACGATGGGGTCGGCGCCGCACTGCAGGGTGATCGACCGAGCCTGGTAGGTGCTCACGGATGGGTGGGCCAAGTGTTCACCACGTCGCAGCGTCGGGGTGATCCGAATGAGTCTGGCTCTGCTGATCGGGCCGACCACGGTGACATCGAGCAGGCCATCACCCGGGTCGGCGGTGGGGCAGATCGGGATCCCGCCCCCGTATGTGGACGTGTTCCCGATGGCGACCAACGTCACCGCCTGCTCCACCGACTCGCCATCGAGATCGAGGGTCATCGGAACTGCGCGCAGGCGCGCCATCTCGGCCAGCAGGGCGAGGTCGTAGCGGCGCGGCCCCCTCGGCCAGCGCATTCGGTTCGCCCGGTCGTTGACCGCGGAGTCGAATCCGGCGCACAGCACGCTGGCCCACCACCGATCCCCAGTGCGGCCGAGGTCGACCTGTCGATGCTCGGTGCACAACATCGCCTTCGCGACGCCGGCAGCAGCTGCCTGGACCTCGACCGGTAAACCCAGGCCCGCCGCAAAGTCATTCCCGGTGCCGGCCGGAACGATGCCGAGAGCGGTGCCGGTCCCGGCGAGCTCTTGAATGGCCAGATGACACAGCCCGTCGCCGCCGATCACGACCAGGCCGACATCGCCGCTTTGTACCGCCTCGGCTGCGACAGCACTGGCGGCAGCGACAGAGGCGACAGTTGGCACGTCCACCGCAAAGCCCTCGTCGCGCAGGCTCGTCGCCAGCCGCTGGGCGATCAGTAGTGCTCTCCCATGACCAGCCCGCGGGTTGACCAACAGCGTGATGTCACTGCGCGGCGCCATCGGTTAGCGGGTCACTCCATCGCCCGGCTGGAGGGCCAACTCGTCGTCGATCCGAGAGGGCGAGGCATCCAGGGGTGAGGCCTCGTCATCGCCGATGTCGTGGAATCCGGCCTTCGCGTCGCGTTTGGCCCGCCGTTTGTCCAGTATGCGCGCCACCTGAATGGCCGCTTCGAAGAGCAGGATCATCGGCCCGGCCATTGCCAGCATCGTGAACGGATCCTGGGTAGGTGTGACGAAGGCGGCAAAGACCAACGTCAGGAAGAACGCCCAACGCCGACTCTTGGCCATCAGTTCGTACGACAGCACGCCGACGAAGTTGAGCATCAGCGCGATCAGCGGCACCTGGAACGAAATTCCGAAGGCCGTCAGAAGCAGCACGACGAAACCGACGTACTCCGGCGCCGTGAGCAGCGGGGTGACGCCCTCGCCAGCGATCCCTAGGAGCAGCTGAAGACCGTTGCGCAAGGTGACGTAGGCCAGCACTGTTCCCCCTGCGAACAACAGGCTGGAAAGCGTGACGAAAATGATCGTGTAGCGCTTCTCGTTGCGTTTGAGTCCGGGCGTGACAAAAGCCCACAGTTGGTACAGCCAGAACGGCGAGGACAGGATGATCCCGCCAATGAAGGCAACCTTCAAACGCAGCAGAAAGCCGCCCAGAACATCGGTGACGATCAATGTGCATTCTTGGCCTTCGACCTGGAACCGTAGGTCACTGGGAAGGTCGCAGTAGGGCGCCTTGATGAACTCGAGCAGCCCGTTGTTGTACCAGATGAAGGTCGCGATGCCACCTAGGGCGATGAACAAGAACGCCTTGATCAGCCGGTTGCGGAGTTCCCGAAGATGCGAGACCAAGCTCATCTTCGCTTCGGCGTTGTCTCGTTGACGCCACGCCCGGATTCGGATCCGAAACGAGCGCTTCGTCGGGCTGGTCACCGGCTCAGGGCTCCCTGCTCGACGGGATGGTCAAATGGAGGTGAAGCGCTAGTTCAGCGCGGTGGTTGGTACTCCGGGTACGGCTTGCTCGACGGGTTCTCAGCCGCTACTGGGGGTGTGGCAGGCGGCGGGGTGACCGGGGGCGGCGGAGCTGTGGGCAGTTCGCCACGGACCGTCTCGGCCTGCGCCCTGGTACGCACGTCGTCTTCCTGCATGCCCTTCATCTCGCCCTTGAAGATGCGCATGGAGCGGCCCAGCGAGCGAGAAGCGTCCGGTAGTTTCTTGTACCCGAAAAGCAGCAGAACGGCGAGAACGATCAAGCCGATCTCAACAGGTCCCATGGTGTCTCCTCGTCGCGGTGATGAGCCGAGTCTACGCGTGCCGTCCCAAGCCGCGACTCGTGTCGGCTCGGTCATGCATTCGCGTCGCCTGGGCCCGCTGGATTCCTTGGGTCAGTTCGGCCACTTGCGGCGCCACCGCGGACTGAGCATCTTTCACGGCATGCAACAAGCGGTTGGCATGCCCGAACAGGCCGTATCCCAGTACCGCCAGTAGTAGCAGAGCCCCGACTCCGACGACGAGCCAGACCGTCAGCATCATATGTCCAACCTAGCCGCCGTCGGGCGTGTCGTAGGCCGCGAGAGCCAATCGGGCGTCCGCTGCGATCTGGTCGGCCAGTTCGCGCGGATCGAGGACCTGGGCGGCTCCCCCCAGGCCGGCCACCAGCCGACGCACCCAGGTTGTCTCGTTGGAGCGGAGGGTGACCAACAGCCCCTCTCCATCCTCGACGACGCTCTGGCACGGATAGTAGTCGGCAACCCAACGCGCCCAGGGCAGCAATCTGATCCGTACTTGTACGTCCTCCGGGGAGGGTAGAAAGAGTCCCCCTGAAATGTCGCGCGGCGCGACGTCCGGTGGTGGGCGGGACGGTTCGTCGAGGGCGGCCAGTTCCTCGATCCGGTCCAGCCGGAACATCCGTACCCCCTCGGCGCGCCGACACCAGGCCTCCAAGTACCAGTGCCCGTCCACGAGCAGCAGCCGCATCGGGTCGACGATCCGCTCCGTCCGCGCGTCCCGTCCGGCTGAGTAATAGGTCAGCTGCGCCGCCTGCCGGGCAGTAAGCGCCCGCCGCAGTACGGCCAGCCGGGCGTCCTGCCCGTCGACGGCCACGGTCACTGCTGCCGCGGCCTGCGCTTGAGCTCCCGCGGCTTCCTCGATCTTGGCCAGGGCGCGGCTGACTGCCTCCTGCTCGATCAAGCCGGGGGTTGCCGCCAGCGTGCGCAGCGCAACGATCAGGGCCACCGCCTCGTGCGTGGTCAGTCGCAGCGGACGACTCATCCCGGCGTCGAAGGTGACGGCAACATGGTCATCGTCGAAGGAGAGGTCGATCAGGTCTCCGGGCCCATGACCGGGTAGTCCACACATCCAGAGCAGATTGAGGTCCTCGCGCAGCTCATCCGGGCTCACGCCGAAGTCCGCCGCAGCTGAGCTGATCTCGATATCCGGATGAGCTTGGAGGTACGGGATGAGGGCGAGCAACCTGGGCACCCGGTCGGCACTCGCTCTCATTGCCTGACACCGCTGCTGCCCGTTGACTCGCTCATCGCAGTCAGGCGTTCCAATCGTGCGATCACCGCTTCACGCAGCGCTGCAGGCTCCTCCACGATGGCATCTACGCCGTAGCTGGTGACCCGGTCGGCGAGCGAATGCAGGTCGTAGACCGGAGTCTCGATGAGATCAGGGTCGTCCGAGGATGCCTTGCCGGCCCGACGCAGCCCCTCAGCTGCACCCGGACGTAGTCGGATCCTGGCGATGACATCGCTAGCCGGGGTGGCGGCAGCCACCATGGCGACGAGATCCACGTCCTCCGGACGTTCGAACGCCCCAGCCGCACCGACGGCCTTGGGTCGACCGGCGAAGCGGCTGAGCCGGAAGGCCCTCGGCGCTTCCCGGTCGAGGTCGTAGCCGGCGACGTACCAGCGACCACGCCGGGCCACGACGCCCCAGGGATGGATGCGGCGCGCAGTCGGGTCCGAGCCGTCGGGCCGCTGATAGTCGAAGCGCAGCTCTCGGCGGTCGGCAGCCGCAGCGAAACAGGCACCGAAAGCGGGTTCGCCGGAATCCAGTCGGGGTTCGAACGGAACCGCTGCATGTCCGTCGAGGCTGACCCCGGCCGCTCGCAGCTTCTGCAGGGCTCCCTCCGCCGCCCCGGCAAGAGCCGCGGAGTGCCACAGTCGAGCAGCGAGCCCAACGGCTGCAGCCTCGTCGGCGGCCAGCGAGATGGGCGGAAGCTCGTAGGCCTGGCGGGCGATCCGATAGCCGTCCTCGTCGTCGAAGGCCGATGTGCGGCCGGTCTCCAAAGGCACGCCGATCTCGCGCAGTTCAGCCTTATCGCGCTCGAACATCCGCTTGAAGGCTTCCTTCGCCCTGTCCGTTCCATCGTCTGGCTCGTATCCGGGCACGGCCCGGCGGATCTGCTCTGCGGTCAGGTAATGGCGGGTGGCCAGCAGGCAGATCACCAGATTCACGAGGCGTTCTGCCCGGCGGGTCGTCACACGACAACGCTAACCGAGACCCGCTCTCGGATAGCGTGCCGCCAAATGATTCATTGGCGCGTCGGCGAAGTGATCTCGACCGGTCGGGAGTGGAACGGTGCTCTCGAGCTGGAAGTGTCGGTGCACGGCGCGCCCGTCCAGGCCATCGCCTACCCCACACTTGTCGGCATCCCCGAACCGGGTGATGCCGTGCTCCTGAACACGACCGCGCTCGATCTCCAGCTCGGCACCGGAGGGTACGCGATGGTCGTCGCCATTCCCTCGCGTTTGCCCGAAGGCACCCCTGGCGCCGGCCACATCATGAAGGCCAGGTACCTGCCGATGCAGGCGAAGGTGCTCGGCGTGGATGAGCAGGAGTCCGAGCACCATGAACTGCTGCGCGATGCCGAATCCTTGGACGCAATGCCGGTCGTCATCGCCGACCTGCACTCCGCCCTGCCGGCGATCCTGGCCGGCATTCACTGTGATCGCCCCGACACCCGAGTCGCGTACGTGATGACCGACGGCGGTTCACTGCTCGCCTGGTTCTCGCGCACGCTGTCCGCCCTCGGCGAACACCTCGTCGGCACGGTGACCGTCGGCCAGGCGCTCGGCGGCGATCTGGAAGCGGTCACGCTGCACACCGGACTGCTGGCGGCCAAGCATGTGCTCCACGCCGACATCACGATCGTGACTCAGGGCCCGGGGAACCTCGGCACCGGCACGACGTGGGGCTTCTCCGGCGTGGCTGCCGGAGACGCGGCGAATGCAGTAGCCACCCTCGAGGGACGCCCGGTGGGCGCCTTGCGGATCAGCGATGCCGATGCTCGAACTCGTCATCGCGGTGTGTCCCACCATTCGCTCACCGCCTTCGGGCAGGTCGCGCTCGTGGGGATGGACATCGCTGTGCCCGAGGGCTTGCCGCTCGACCTGCGGCGGCGAGTCGAGGATGACCTCGCCGCCCAGCCGGTACGAAATCGGATTCTCTACGTCTCCGACCGTGGGCTGCATGACGCACTGGCCGCGAGTCCCGTACCGCTGTCCACGATGGGCCGCGGTCTAGCCGAGGATCCCTGGTACTTCCTGGCGTCCGCGGCGGCTGGCCGGCACGCCACATCCCTGCTTGGCTGACCTCAAGCAATGCGGCATCGCTCAATCGCATAAGACGCGCGCGGGCCGCCGAGATCGCGCCGAGTTCACATACTTGCGATGAGCTTGTCCACGCGGTCGTCGATGGCCTTGAACGGGTCCTTACACAGGACGGTGCGCTGGGCCTGGTCATTGAGCTTGAGGTGCACCCAGTCGACGGTGAAGTCACGGCGCTTCTCCTGCGCCCGGCGGATGAATTCCCCGCGCAGGCGAGCCCGGGTCGTCTGCGGCGGGACATTCTTCGCCGTGAACACCTCGAGATCGGTCGAGACCCGATTGACCGCACCGCGCTTGTCGAGCAGGTAATAGAGGCCGCGGTCGCGATTGATGTCGTGATAGGCGAGGTCGATCTGGGCGATCCGCGGGCTGGACAGCGGGAGGTCATGCTTGGCTCGGTAACGCTCGACCAACTGATACTTGGTCGCCCAGTCGATCTCACGGTCGATCTGGGAGAGGTCCTGCGAGTCGATCGCCTTGAGGGTCCGCCCCCACAGTTCGAGCATGTCGATCAGGTCTGCGCCGAGGCCTTCCCTGTCGACGAAGTCCGCGCACCGCGAAAAATATTCGCTTTGGATCTCCAGCCCTGACAGTTCACGGCCATTGGCCAGCCGGACCCGACGACGACCGGTCATGTCGTGACTTATCTCACGGATCGCCCGGATTGGGTTCTCCAGGGTCATGTCCCGTAGCACCACGCCGGCTTCGACCATGCGCAGGACAAGATCGGTGATCGTGACCTTGAGCAGCGTGGTCGTCTCGTTCATGTTGGAGTCGCCGACGATCACATGGAGGCGCCGGTACTTCTCCGCGTCGGCGTGCGGCTCGTCGCGCGTGTTGATGATCGGCCGCGAGCGCGTGGTCGCCGAGGACACGCCCTCCCAGATGTGCTCGGCCCGTTGGCTGATGCAGAAGACCGCGCCACGCGGCGTCTGCTGGATCTTGCCGGCGCCGCAGACGAGTTGGCGGCTGACCAGGAACGGAATCAGCACATCGGCTAGCCGGCTGAACTCACCGTGCCGACCCACCAGATAGTTCTCATGGCAGCCGTAGGAGTTGCCCGCGGAATCGGTGTTGTTCTTGAACAGGTAGATGTCGCCGGTGACGCCCTCCTCGTGCAGCCGCGCCTCCGCATCGACGAGCAGGCCCTCGAGGATCCGCTCGCCGGCCCGGTCATGGACGACAAGCTCTCGTACGTTGTCACACTCGGGGGTGGCGTATTCCGGATGTGAGCCGACATCGAGGTAGAGCCGGGCGCCGTTGCGTAGGAACACATTCGAGGAGCGGCCCCAGGACACGACCCGACGGAACAGATAGCGAGCGACTTCGTCCGGTGAGAGCCGACGCTGACCCCGGAACGTGCAGGTCACGCCGTACTCGGTCTCGATACCGAAGATCCGCCGGTCCACGTCGTAAGCCTAGGCGGGAAGTCGTGTCATGCCGACGTCTCGTCGGAGTCCTTGTCGGCCCTGCGGCGGTTGCCCTTGGGAGGTGTGCTGGTTGCCGCCTGCTTGCCGGCAGCCTCAGCTGGGTCAGCCGCGGGGACCTCCCCGCCGGCCGGTTCCGCGCCCGGGTCGGCCGAAGGAGTGGGGGCCTCGGCGCTCCTGTCCACGCCCAGCAGATCGCGCAGCATCGCGCCGCTGATCCGGCGGAAGGTGCGTTTGGTCCGGTTGCGGTCCAGAACCGCGACCTCGAGTTTCTGTGGCGGAAGCGCGGCTGCCGGTGTGCCGGACGTTGCCGCGGTTCCATTCGCCGCAGCGGCGCCGCTGCCGAGGGCGGAGGCACCCAGCACGAGGGCGTCGGCCAGCGGGAGCCGGGCCTTAAACCCGGCGCGTAGGGCGGCGCTGACTGCGTCGGCCTGCCCGCCCATGACGACGAAATCGTCCTCGTCGAAGACCGATCCGTCGAAGGTCAGGCGGTAGAGCTCGTCCCGTCCGGGATGGTCTCCCAGGTCAGCAACGCAGACCTCCACCTCGTACGGCTTCATCTGCTCGGTGAAGATGGCGCCGAGGGTCTGCGCGTACGCGTTGGCCAACACCCGCCCGGTGACGTCGCGCCGGTTGTAGGAGTATCCGCGGACGTCAGCAAGCCGAACCCCCGCTTGGCGCAGCGTCTCGAACTCGCTGTATCGGCCTACGGCGGCGAAGCCGATCCGGTCGTAGATCTCACCGATCTTGTGCAGGGTCGTGCTCGGGTTCTCGGCGATGAACAGCACACCGTCGGCGTAGGTCAGGACCGCAACACTGCGCCCGCGTGAGATGCCCTTGCGGGCATATTCGGAGCGGTCACGCATGACCTGCTCGGCGGAGGCGTAGTAGGGCATCTGTGTCATGAGCGGGTGCCTTCGGTGAGGATCGCAGCGAGGAACGAGCTGCGCCGAGAGGGAGTGAGCATCGACCGAGCGCCAGCGAGGGAGGCGCGGAGCGACCGGTGCGCGGAGCGCACGAAGGCGGATGGGAGACCGGAGCCGAAGGCGCGCGCGGGGCGATGTGTCACGGGGTCGGCTCCTGGTCCTGTCGCCGCGCGATGATCTCGGCGGCGACGGCGGTCACAGCCTCGTCGGCCAACCGCTCCGCTCCGGCGGCCGTGACCGCGAAGATCGAGGGCATCAGGCCACGGACCATGTC
>JALZIX010000134.1 GCA_030860025.1 Actinomycetota bacterium | reverse complement strand
GCGGATCGACGGGAGAGTCGGCCAGTAGAGCGCCAACCTGGAATATCTAGCGGCGGTCCGCGGTGACGCGTCGCCGCAGTTGCTCGATCCGCTAGGCGGCATCCCGGCTCTGCGCAAGCTTGCCCGCCACATCTCAGCGCTGGGCGGGCAGGTGTTGTTCCAGTTGGCCCTGGACGGCGCTTACGAGTTGTTGGTTGCCCAACTGCCCGATGACCGTTCGGCGGGTGCGGTCTCTAGAGCGCCCCAGGACTGCGGACGGCGATGTCGTCGGGTAGGCCGGTCAGTGCAACCACCTCGGTGTCTGCTCGAAGCGTGGCCGCCGCCCCGGCAAGGGACATATGGCGGATCGTGATGGGTCCGTACTGCTCCGGCCACGCGGATCCGAGCCGCACCAGACCTTCAGGTATCAACGGGTCCAAGCCGAGCAGCATGCGAACAAGCTGCACCGGGGCGGCCGAGGCCCACGCCTGCGGTGAGCACGAGGTCGGGTACGCGACGGGCTCCGGATATTCGCTCCGGTCGAAGCCGCACATCAACTCCGGTAGCCGGCCGTCGAAGTACGCGGCGGCTTCCAGGAGTCCGGCGGCGATCCGCTGTGCCGATTCGACGAATCGGTAGCGCATCAGGCCGCTGGCGACGAGGGCGCTGTCGTGTGGCCAGACCGAACCGTTGTGATAGCTCATCGGGTTGTACGCGCCCATCGACGAGGCGAGCGTACGGACGCCCCAACCGGTGAACATCTGCGGCGACATGAGCCGTTCGGCCACGACATGGGCCTTCTCCTCGTCGACGATTCCGCTCCACAGGCAGTGCCCCATGTTCGAGGCAAGCGCGTCGATGGGGCGCTTGTCCCGGTCGAGCCCGATCGCGAACCAGCCCTGGTCAGCCAACCAGAACTGGGCGTTGAACTGCGTCTTCAACTCCGCAGCACGCCGCGACCAACGCTGCGCCCCGGACTTGTCGCCAGCGGCATCGGCAATCTCGGCCCGAGCCAGGTAGGCGGCATACACGTACCCCTGCACCTCGCAGAGCGCGATCGGTGACGCAGCCAGCGAACCGTCGGCGAAGTTGATCCCGTCGTGGGAGTCCTTCCAGCCCTGGTTGGCCAATCCTCGGTCGGTCATCCGGTGGTATTCGACGAGGCCATCGCCGTCACGGTCGCCGTAGTTCTCGACCCACTGCAGCGCCCGATCGGCGTGCGGCAGCAGCGCCTCGATGTCCTCGTGGGCGGCTCCCCAACGCCGCAGCTCACCCAGCAGCACCACGAACAGTGGGGTGGCATCGGCCGTTCCGTAGTACACCTGGCCGCCCGACCCCCGGGTGAGGGGGAAGTCCAGACCGAGCCGGGTCTCGTGCAGGATCCGCCCCGGCTGCTCCTCGGTGCCCGGATCCTCCCGGCGGCCCTGGGAGCGGGCCAGCGCGCGCAGTGTTCCGAGCGCCAATCGAGAGTCCAGCGGCAGTGCCATGTACGAGGTCAGCAGCGAGTCCCGGCCGAACAGGGCCATGAACCACGGCGCTCCGGCCGCGACCGCCACCTCGTCGGGATAGTCCGGGTCGACGATGCGCAGCGCGCCGATGTCGTCGACGCTGCGCAGCAGGGTGCGCTGCAGGTCGCTGTCCTGAGTCTCGATACGCAGGCGCGAACCCCGCCAACTACGCATCCGCTGCGCCGGGTGGGACTGATCGACCGGCCGGTCCACCGGGAAGCTGACCGGGAACTCCTCGTCCCCGATGCTGGCGACCACGAGCACCTCGGTCCGCCACGCGCCGCGCGGGGGCAGCGAAACCGAGAAGTGCAGGCCCTGCCGATCGGCGACCGCCCCACCAGCAGAGATCCGGACCTTGCGGCGGGCAGCACCCTCACGGATGCCGACGATCAGATGATTGCCTTCGGCCGAGGTCGAGAGTTCGCTGCGGCGCTGCACCACCCGCCCTTCCTTGACGGCGAACACGTCGGCGAAGTCGGCCCCGACGGTGAGCGAGATCCGCACAGTTGCCGGCGCGGCGCCCAGATTTCGCAGACTGAGATCTTCACGCATGCCTTGACCGACGTAGCGCTTCCGCTCCACAAGTAGGTCGGTCGGCGCGCCACCGGGCAGGGCTCGGGCAAGAAACGTTGCGCGGTACGGGTCACTCGCCAGCACTGCCAGGGGCTGCGGAGTGTGACCGTCGACCCGGAGTTTCCAATTCGAGAGGATCCGGGTGTCGCAGAAGAACAGGCCCTGCGGTGAGTCCGCGTCCATGTCCCCGGAGCGGCCGGAAATCGCGAAGGTAGAGCCCTCCACCAGCGTGACCGAGCCGAGCCCATGACCTGGCGGCTCGCTGTAGGGGGGCGCCGTCGTCATCCGGCCCCGGCGATTCCCGCTCGGACGGGTAACGCCGGCAAGCGCACCGAGCGAGCGGAAGCGCTGGCTACAACGCGCGCGGCGCAAGCCTGCGCGGTGCGGTAGACCCCTTCATAGGCGGCCGCAATCCGATCGACATCGAAGCGGGCGATGACGTCGGCTCGACACTGCGCTGGGTCGAGGGCGCCGAGCCGGCCGATCGCGGCCGCCATCTCTTCCTCGTCGGCGACCAGGTATCCAGTGATCCCATCTCTGACGATCTCCCCGGCGGCTCCCGCTGGAAAGGCGATCACCGGAGTACCGCAGGCCAACGCTTCCGCCATCACCATGCCGAACGGCTCGTTCCACTGGATCGGCATGAGCAGAGCCCGTGATCTGGCGATGAGATCGGCCTTCGCGCTGCCACCGACCTCGCCGACGTAGCCGATCCCGATTCCGTCGACCTGGGGTGCCACCTTGGTCTGGAAGTACTCCTCCTGTCCCGGCTGGATCGGGCCGGCGAGTACGAGTGGCACACCAGCCCGTTTGGCGGCTGCGATCGCCAGATGTGGGCCCTTCGTCTCGTGCATCCTGCCCACCCAGAGCAGGTAGTCCTCCTTGTGCGGCTCATACGGCCATCCTGCGGCGTCGATGGGGTTGTGGATGACCTCGTTGACCGCAAGCGCTGCCGGGGCGGTCGCCTTCTGTGCCTGGCTGATCGCGACGAAGTGCGCCTTGTCCGCGTGCTGGGCATAGAAGTCTGTGGTACTCGCATCGAAGGGCCCGTGCAAGGTGTGCACCATCGGGACCTGGATCCGACCGGCCATGGCCAGCGCAACGAACCCACTGTGATCGTGGATGACGTCGAATCCGGTTCGGCCTGGGCCGGCCTGCTCGATCATCTCGAACGCCCTGGCCACGTGATCCGCCTCGTACAGAGCCAGACCGATCTCGTCCGGATGCGCAGCAGGGAGGACCTCGCACACGGTGGCCCGCGACCGCGAGCCTGGTGCGGCAAACAGCGTGACGTCGTGGCCCCGGCGGACCAAGCCCTCGCAGAGCAGGGCGACGACTGCCTCGATCCCGCCGTAGCCCGGTGGTGGGACGGGGATCCACGGCGGGGCCAGGAGCGCGATCCGCAGCGCTCGCCGTGGGGTGACGCGGATTTGTATGTCTGCACCGGCCGGGGGTGGCGAATGCACGCCTTCCGTGGGCATGGCAGTCCTTCCAAACGACCCCGAATCAGCCGAGACTTACGACGTAAGCTTATACCCGTACCGCCGGCTACGGAAGCTCTCTGCGCTCCAGCGGCTTGTTCGCAGGGCCTTGGATGACTGAACCGTCAACATCGAACCGCGAGCCATGGCAGGGGCACTCCCAGGCACGCTCCGTGTCGCTGAAGCGGACCAGGCAGCCCAGGTGAGTGCATCGCGCCGATACGGCGTGCAGGGCACCGGACTCGTCCCGGTAGATCGCGCAGCGTTCGCCTCCGACGCGCACAACCGCTCCGGCTCCTGCGGCGATCTCGTCGGTGGAGTCGACGTTTGCGCTGCGGAGGCGATCGCCGACGAAGTGTCCGGCCACCTTCGCCTGCAGCTTGAGCATCGGCCCGGCCTCTCGGACCGGGTGGAGGCGCCGCGGATCGTAGAGATCCGCCCATGGCAACTTCTCACCGCAAATCGTCGCCGTGAGGAGTTGGCCGGACATCACACCGCTGCTCATCCCCCACCCACCGAAGCCGGTGGCCACGTAGACGTGCCGCGCACCGGGGTAGAACGGACCGACGAACGGGATCTGGTCGGTGGTGCTGTTGTCCTGCGTCGCCCATCGGTAGGCGATCTCGCCACCGGGGAAGCGCTCCCGGGTCCAGGCCACGAGCCGCTCCCATCGTCGGCTCACACCACCCGCGCCGGGCGTGAAGTGCTCGCCCGTGACGATCAGCAGCCGCTCGCCGTCGGCGTGGGGCGCGGTACGTACGGAGCGCGTGTTCTGCTCCTGGGTGATGAACGCCCCGTGCGGAGCCTGCTCGGCCGAGATGGTGGCCGCGACCACCAGTTCGCGGCGCGGCTCGAGGCGGGCGAACAACATCGCCCGGTCGAAGACCGGGTAGTGCGTGGCTACGACGACATCGCGCGCGCTGACAGTCGCCCCGCGCGACGTCGTCACCCGACACGGGTTTCCCTCGTCGAGCCCGACGACGCGGGTCCGCTCGAAGATCTGCCCACCGTGAGCGGACAGGTCCGCGGCGAGGGCGAGTAGGTACTTCCGGGGGTGGAACTGAGCCTGCTCCTCGACCCGTACCGCTCCAGCCACCGCATAGGGCAGATCGGTCTCGGTCACGAATGACGCCGGCAGACCTGCTGCCCGCGCGGCTTCGGCCTCGGCCCGGACCTGCTCGACCTGATCCGGTGACTCGACGTAGGTGAAGGCCGGCACCCGCTCGAGATCGCAATCGACGCCCAACTGCGTGACCGCGTCCGCGACGCGCTCGACCGCCTGCTGCTGCGACTGCGCGTACAGGCGGGCTGCCGCAGCACCGCGCGTACTGCTGATCTTGGCGTAGATCAGCGTGTGCAACGACGACAGCTTGGCCGTCGTGTAGCCGGTCACGCCGGCCGCTATCCGGTCAGCGTCGAGCACCGCCACGCTTCGGCCCGCTCGGGCCAGCTCCCATGCGGTGCACAGCCCCGCGATGCCGCCACCGACCACGACGACGTCCACCTCGATATCGACGCCAAGTTCCGGGTGGTCGGTAGAGGGCGTCGACTGCATCCAGTACGACTCGGCGATGCCAGGAAGCATCTCCACTCATCCCTTCGTCGGGCGCCGTTGCGGGGTCTGGTCAACCGGCGGCTGCCTCAGCCACCTTGCGTACCCCCGTTTCGCCGCCACATGCGGGACGATGTCGGGGGTGGTTGAAGCTGTGGCGGACGTGACGGTGGTCGTCGCTACCCGGAATCGGTGCCCAGAGCTACTGGCTAGCCTGCCCCGGCACGAGGCGCCGGTCACCTCGTCGAGAACGGATCGGACGACGGGACCGCAGCGGCGGTACGGCGGGCGCTCCCCCACGTGCAGGTCGTCGAGCTCGGGGAGAACAAGGGCGCCTTCGCGCCCTGGTCGGACCGGAGGAGCGCCTGGATCCGCTCTGCGATTCGATGAGTAGGTCCCCGCTGGGCTACAAGCCGGATCTGCCCGGACCGGCGCTGCTCGGATTCATCGCGTGCGCCGCCATGGTTCGGCGCGCAGCGTTCCTGGCCGTCGGCGGATTCGACGAGATCGTCCGCTTTCCCGGCGAGGAAGCCCGGGTCGCGATCGACCTGGCGGCGGCGGGCTGGGGCTTGGCCTACGTGGATGACGTTGTCGTACACCACCACCCGTCACCGCAACGCGACTCGCCTGATCGACGGCAAGCCAGCATCGCCCGCAGCAGGTTGTTGACCGCAGCGATGCGTCGGCCGTGGAAGTTCGTGCTCCACGAGACGCTTCACCACCTGACTTCCCGCTCCACCGGCCGAGCAGGAGTAGTGAGCGCCATACCGGGGCTGGTGCCGGCACTACGAGCAAGGCGCCGCACCACTCGTAGGATCGAAATGCAACTGGTGCAGCTTCAGTCCAATGAGCAGCAGATCAGCTGACGAGTGCAGTCAGGCACCGGTCCCAGTCGTCGAGAAACCGCTTGAGCCCGTACCGCTCCAACGCGGCCTCCCTGGCGGCCATGCCCGCCATCCGCGCCTCGTGGGGCCGGATCAGAAAACGGCGAGCCGCCTCCGCCAGCGCTTCGGGTCGGGTGCTCACTACCCCGGCTCCGGCCGGCACCGCGCTGACTACCTCCGTCGTCGCCAGGGCCACGATCGGCAACCCCAGATGCATGGCCTCCAGCAGGGACAGGCCCAGGGAAGTCCATCGCGTCGTGTGTAGGTAGAGCCGGCGCCGGCCAAGTGCCTGGTGGAGGTCCGCCTGGGACAGGTTCTCGAAGGTACGCATCCGCCGCTCGGGCAGACCCAGGTGCGCGGCGAGCCCGTCGACGCCCATGCCGAACACGTCCAGCGGAACCGCTCCCGACATCGCCGACAGCAGGTCCGTCCCAACCGCACGTCCTCTCCGGATCGGATCGTTCAGCACCACGGCCGCACGTGGCTCGTCCCCCACGTAGCGGTGACCGGGATCGACGACGCCGTGCTCGATCACCGTGGTCGGCGCGGATCCACAGTCCCAGAACAGCCGGTTGAAAGCCGTGACGTGAACGATCGGGATCGCCTGCTGGTCGGCGTACGGATGCCGGGTGGCCGGCGCGTGCCCGCCCGGCGTGTTGTGTTCGAGGTAGACCGCCGGCACGTCGTACCCAGGTCTGCGGCCCAGCCACTCCCTAACCAGATCCTCCTCGTGCGGACGTTGCAAGAGGACCACATCCACGTCGAGGCCGGCCAGATCCTCGGCCGACGCTTCGGTGACGCTGTCGGGCCAATCCCAGGTCTGCGCGCGACCGCGTCCGTCGGGCCCGCGTTCGGCATCCACCGGCAGGACGTACTCGTGCCCGCCCTGTACGAAAGAGGTCGTCCACGAGCCATGCACATGCCAGAGCAAGATCCGCACAGCGATCAGATCTCGCCGCGACCGACGGTGTGCACCGACCAACCGGCAGCGCGCCACTTGTCGGCGTCCAGGACCAACCGCCCGTCGAAGACCACCGGTCGGGCGACCACCGAGGCCAGCGAGACCGAATCTGCGCCGGCGAACTCGGGCCAGTCGGTGAGCACCAGCACGAGTTCTGCACCGGTGCAGGCGGACAGCAGGTCAGCGTCGTAGTCGAGCTCAGGGTGGGCCCGCCGCGCCCGATCCAAGGCGGCCGGATCGTGAACGGTGACCCGCGCGCCGTCGACGGCCAACTGGGTGGCTATCGCGAGCGCGGGTGATTCGCGGATGTCGTCGGAGTCTGCCTTAAAGGCCGCGCCCAGCACCGTGATCGGCCGCCCTTCCACACTGCCGTCGAGCAACGCACTGACCCGGCGCACGGTACGGCGCTGCTGGTGCCGGTTGACGCGATCGACCTCCCGCAGCAGCCGTAGCGGCCCGCCCACGCCGAGCTCACCGGCTCGGGCCACGAACGCGCGCAGGTCCTTCGGCAGGCAGCCACCTCCGAAACCCACGCCCGGGGACAGGTAGTCGGGTCCGATGCGTGGATCGAGCCCCAGGATCGCTACCAGATCCGAGACGTCTGCGTGCGCTGCCTCGCACACCTCGGCGAGGACATTGAGCATCGAGACCCGGGCGGCGAGCATGACGTTTGCCGAGGCCTTCGCCAGTTCGGCGGTGGCGAGGTCAGTGATCACCACGGGAACTCCACGAGTGATCAGCGACGCATAGATCGACCGGAGTACGGCCTGCGCCGCCGAGGTCGTCACTCCGAAGACGAGTCGGTCCGGAGACAGCGAATCCTGCACCGCCGCACCTTCGCGCAGGAACTCCGGATTCCAGGCGACATCGACGTCGACGCCGGTGGGTGCTCCGCCTTGCAGCCGGGCCAGCAGGTCCTGGGCAGTACCAACCGGGACGGTCGACTTCCCGATCACCAGCGCTGGGCCATGCAGGAGGGGCGCGAGTTCGTCGACGACCGCATGCAGGTCGGTCAGGTCGGCATGCCGTCCGCCGGCCCGTTCCGGCGTACCGACGCAGATGAAGTGCACGGTTGCATGAGCCGCAGCCGCGCTCAGATCGGTACCGAAACTCAGGCGGCCGTCGGCCACCGCTTCCTCGAGCAGTCGGTTGAGCCCCGGCTCGTGGAAAGGTGCCCGTCCCGTCCGCAGCCTGGCAATGTGGCCCGGATCCCGGTCGATGCCGATGACCTCATGCCCCAGAGCGGCCAAGCAGGCGGCGTGAGTAGCGCCCAGGTAACCGGTGCCGAGTACGGAGATGCGCACGTGGCCTCAATGCCCTGCGCCAGTGACCTTCATGCACTGCAGCGAGCTTGGGTCCTCACTCGTCCACGCCGGAGCCGACTTCTCTATGTCGAGAACCGTTTCTCTCGACGAGAAGCGGGCACAGGACTTGTGCACATGTCTTTGGGCGGGGTGATGTGAAGGGCGGCAATGCGAGTTCTCGGCGTCAACGCGATCTTCCACGACCCGTCCGCGGCATTGGTCATAGACGGCCAGATCGTGGCCGCAGCCGAGGAGGAACGGTTCAGCCGTCGCAAGCACGGAAAGCGCCCCGTGCCATTCTCGGCCTGGGAACTGCCGGAGCAGGCGGCCCGCTGGTGTCTTGCCCGCGGCGGCATCACCGCCGCAGACCTCGATGGCGTGGCGTATTCGTTCGACCCTGGCCTGTCCCGGCCCGCTGATCAGCTTGGATTGGACGATCCCTGGGACCATCTGCGCGTCGATTATGCCCGCACCGCACCGGGATTCTTGGGCACCGCGCTACCGGGCCTGGACCCGAGCCGGGTCACCTACGTCGCCCACCATGTGGCGCACGCGGCCTCGGCTGGGCTAGCGGGTCCGTACCGGGACTGCGACGTGCTGGTCCTCGACGGCCGGGGTGAGGCGAGCAGTCACCTCGCCGGACGTTACGACGACGGCATTCTGACCCCGTTTCACGGGCAGGCGTTGCCGCACTCCCTCGGCCTGGTCTACGAGGATCTGACCCAGCACCTTGGCTTCCTGCGCAGCTGCGACGAGTACAAGGTCATGGCTCTCGCCTCGTACGGAAAGCCGCGGTTCGCAGACCAACTCCGTGACTCGCTCTTCACCACCGGCGACGGCGGCTTCCGGACCGAACCGGTCGACTGGGCCAGCTTTGCGCCGAGCCTGCAAGGCGGGCAGGACTGGACCAGCGATCACGCGGACCTGGCCGCCAGTCTCCAACAGCGACTCGAGGACATGTTGCTGGAGTTGGCCGAGTGGCTGCACGCGCAGACCGGCGGCCGCACCCTCACCCTGGCCGGCGGTGTCGCCCTCAACTGCGTGGCGAACACTCGAGTCTTGGAAGAGGGTCCGTACCAACGCGTTTGGGTTCAACCCGCCGCCGGGGATGCGGGTACGGCGCTGGGCGGTGCATTGCATCTGGCCCGCAACGGCGGTGAGCCGGTCGAGCCGATGTCTGGTGCCGACCTCGGCCGGGAGTGGCGTGACGACGAAATCGCCGCCGTCCTGCGCCGGGCCGCGTTGCCCTTCGACAAACCGGCCGACCTCGCCGAG
This sequence comes from Actinomycetota bacterium, assembly GCA_030860025.1. GTDB lineage: Bacteria > Actinomycetota > Actinomycetes > Mycobacteriales > Geodermatophilaceae > JACCQS01. Next base: position 17,880 of record JALZIX010000134.1, on the reverse strand, counting down.
ACCGTGGCCGACTGCCTAGCGGCGGACGGAATAGTCGCCTGGTTCCAGGGTCGCAGCGAATTCGGGCCGCGGGCCCTGGGCCACCGGTCACTGCTCGCCCATCCCGGCTTCGCGGCCAACCTGGAGCGCCTCAACGACGTCAAGGGCCGCGAGCAGTTCCGGCCAGTGGCGCCCATGGTCCGGCTCGAGCGGGCCGAGGAGATCTTCAGCCGTGGGCCGGTGCCCTCGCCGTACATGCTCTTCGTCCACGACGTCGCAGCGCAGTGGCGCGAGCGGATCCCGACCGTCGTTCATGTGGACGGCACGGCGCGCGTCCAAACGGTCGATCACGCCGCGCAGCCCCTGCTCGCTCGGATGCTCGCATCCTTCGAACGGAAGACCGGGCTGCCGGTCGTCGTCAACACCAGTCTCAACACTGCGGGCCGGCCAATGGTCGACGACCCACGGGAGGCATTGGAACTGTTCGGATCCGCGCCGGTCGACCTGCTGGCGATCGGGCGGTTCGCGGTCCGCCGGTCCGGGGTCGGCCGATGACTGGACACTTCGGAGTGCCGACCACCGTGGTGATCCCCACGATCGGACGACCGAGCCTGATAGCCCTGCTCAGCGCACTACAGGTCGCGCCGGGTCCTCGGCCCGTCCAGCTGATCGTGGTCGACGACTCGGCTGGCGGGTCTCCTGGTCTGGAGGACCGCCTGCCGGACGGAACCACGTTGCTGCACAGCGGCGGTCGTGGTCCGGCAGCCGCCCGCAACCTCGGCTGGCGGGCAGCCCGCACCCCGTGGATCAGCTTCCTCGACGACGACGTACTGCCCGACCCGGACTGGTGGGCACGCCTTGCCGAGGACATCGCCGCCGCGGCCTACGACGTGGCGGGCATTCAGGGCCGGCTTCGCGTGCCGTTGCCCAAACACCGCCGCCCCACCGATTGGGAGCGCAGCACCGCCGGGTTGGCAACCGCCACCTGGATCACCGCGGACATGACCTACCGGCGGGCCGTTTTGTCAGCGGTAGGGGGTTTCGACGAGCGCTTCCCGCGTGCGTACCGCGAGGACTCGGATCTGGCGTTGCGGATTGTCACTGCCGGCGGCCAGATCGTGTCCGGACGGAGGTCCATCACCCATCCGGTACGACCCTCCGATACCTGGGCCAGCCTGCGCCAGCAGGCAGGCAACTCCGACGACGTACTGATGCGTCGCCTGCACGGCAAGCGCTGGCGGGATCGGGTCAGCGCTGCGCCGGGCCGGATCGGGCGGCACATCGTGATCACGGCCGCCGGTCTGGGTGCCCTCGGCTCCCTCGCCATCGGCCGCCGGAGATTGGCCACCGCCTGCGCACTGAGCGCTGGTGCCGGCGTTGCCGAACTCGCTCTCGCTCGGATATCCCCGGGGCCGCGAGACACCGAAGAGATCGCCCGGATGTTCGCGACCAGCCTGATGATCCCCCCGGCCGCCGTGTGGCATCGACTGGTCGGGCTCTGGCGTCATCACAATGCCGTCCCCTGGCGTGGGCTGCCCGATCTGGTCCTCTTCGATCGGGACGGAACGCTGGTCCACGACGTGCCCTACAACGGCGATCCGGACTTGGCCCAGGTGGTCCCAGGGGCGGAGTCCGCCCTCCAGCGACTGCGCGCGTCAGGGGTTCGGGTCGGGATGGTGACCAACCAGTCCGGGGTCGGATCGGGTCGACTCACTAGGGCACAGGTGGACGCCGTCAATGACCGGGTCTCGGAACTGCTCGGACCATTCGACGTCATCGAAACATGTGTGCACGCCCGCGACGCTGGTTGTGACTGTCGTAAGCCTGCACCGGGGATGATCGAGCGCGCCTGCCACACACTGGATCTGGCACCAGCTCGTTGCGTAGTGATCGGGGACATCGGCAGTGACGTTGCTGCAGCACACGCCGCCGGTGCCGTCGGTGTGCTCGTCCCGACCGCTGCCACTCGAGCGGCTGAGATTTCGCAGGCGCCGCTGATCGAGCCGAACCTCGTCAGCGCGGCGGACCGGATCCTGGCAGGTGCCTGGTGAGCACCCGGATGCTGTGCGTGCGTCTGGACAGCGCTGGCGACGTGTTGCTGACCGGACCCGCGATACGCGCCGTTGCCGCGCAAGCCGAGGTCGTCCTGCTGGCCGGCCCGGAGGGCGAGGCTGCTGCTCAACTGCTGCCTGGCCCCAGCGAGGTGATGACCTGGCGCTGCCCGTGGATCGTCCGGGAGCCGGGACCGACCACCGCTGAGGATGTGGACCTGCTGATCAAGCGTCTGTCCGGTCGGGCCTTCGACGGCGCTCTGATCTTCACCTCGTTCCACCAATCGCCGTTGCCTACCGCTCTGGCGCTCCGGATGGCCGGCATCCCAAGGATCGGGGCGATCAGCACCGATTACCCCGGATCGCTGCTGGACCTGCGTCATCGAGTGGCGGAGGACATCCCGGAGCCCGAACGCGCCGGTTCGCTTGCCGCGGCCGCCGGCTACACGACACCGCCCGACGACGACGGCAAGCTGCACGTACGTGCTCCGCTGCCGGACACAACGAGCCTGGTAGGCGACGCACCGTACGTCGTTCTGCATCCCGGCACCTCGGTCCCGGCGCGCGCCTGGCCACGGGAGCACTTCCGGCAGGCGGCCAGGCTGTTGGCCGAAGCCGGCTGGCACGTCGTTGTGACTGGCTCCCCCGGTGAGGCGGCTCTGACCCGAGCAGTTGCGGTGATGGGGGATCCCTGGCGCGGCTGGGTGACCGATCTCGGCGGGCGTACCGACCTCGCCACTCTGGCTGCGGTGCTCAAAGATGCCGCGGCAGTGGTCGTCGGCAACACCGGACCGGCGCATCTGGCTGCCGCTGTGCAGACACCCGTGGTCTCCCTGTTCGCGCCCACGGTCCCGGCGGTCCGCTGGCGCCCGTACGGCGTCCCGCATGTGCTGCTCGGCGATCAGCAGGCCGAATGCCGCAACACCAGGGTGACCCGATGCCCATACCCCGGCCACCCCTGCCTGAGCTCGGTGCTGCCCAGTCAGGTCGTCGAGGCCGTGCACCATCTGGTCGGCGCCCCTATGGACCAGCCGATCCACTTCGAGTCCCCGACGGAGGTGAAGGCGTCATGAGGATCGCGATGGTTTCCGAGCATGCGAACCCGCTGGCCTCGGTGGGCCGGGTCGACGCAGGAGGCCAGAACGTGCATGTCGCCGCCTTGTCGGCGCATCTGGCCCGGCGGGGACACCAGGTGACGGTCTTCACTCGCCGCGACGATGCCCAGTTGCCGGACCAGGTACGGACGCCGGACGGGTATGACGTGGAGCACGTCCGCGCGGGACCGGCCACCGAAATACCTAAGGACGACATCCTCGAGCACATCCCCGCGTTCACGCGGGCGCTTGAACAACGGTGGCTCGCCGAGCGGTTCGACGTCATCCATGCCCACTTCTGGATGAGCGGCCTGGCCTCGATCCTGGGCGCACCGCTGGGGGTGCCCGTCGTGCAGACCTTCCACGCGCTCGGTGCGGTGAAGTTGCGCCACCAAGGAGCCCGCGACAGCAGTCCAGCCGAGCGGGTGGCGGTGGAAACACAGCTGTGCTCGCAGGTGGATCGGGTCATCGCGACCTGCTCCGACGAGGCCGCCGAACTCGTGGCGATGGGAACCTCCCGGGAACGGATAGACATCGTGCCCTGCGGCGTGGACGTAGAGATGTTCGCCGAGCGCCCGTCCATACCGCATCGTCGACGGCGACTGCTTTCAGTCGGCCGCCTCGTCGAGCGCAAGGGCGTCGCCGACGTGATCGATGCCCTGGCTCGACTACCCCGCGACGTGGACCTGCTCGTGGCCGGCGGACCGGAACGCGATGCGCTGGCGCTCGATCCGGAGGTGACCCGGCTGCGCGCTGTGGCGGCCGCCTGCGGCGTGACCGACCGGGTGCACTTTCTCGGAGCGGTTCCGCACGTCGCGATGCCCAGGCTGTTCGCCTCGGCTGATGTGGTCGTCGCGGTTCCGTGGTACGAGCCATTCGGCATCGTGCCGTTGGAGGCAATGGCCTGCGCGCGACCGGTCGTAGCCTCAGCGGTTGGCGGCATGCTCGACTCCGTCGTCCCCGGCATGACCGGCGAGCTGGTCCCGCCCCGCCAACCGTCGGTCCTGTCCGGGACGCTGGATCCGCTGCTTGCCAACCCCCGGCGTCGTCGCGCTCTTGGCCGGCGCGGTCGGAAGTGGGTCACCAGCGAGTACCGCTGGGAGAGCGTCGCCCAACGGACCGAGCGGGTGTACGAATCGGTGACCGCCGACGTGGGCGTGGCGCTGACGTCATGACCGCCCTCATGCCCACGGCCCACGAGCACCTCGCCGCGCTGCGCCGCGCCGTCATGCGCTTCGACGGCTGCGTCGATGTCGCACATCGCTGGGGTGAGGAGTTGGCCTCGCTGCTGCCTGCCGGCGGTCGGCTGCTCGCCGCCGGAAACGGCGGCAGCGCCGCACAGGCCCAGCATCTGACCGCTGAACTGGTCGGTCGGTACGGGCCCGATCGGATGCCGCTGTCTGCCATCTGTCTCAGTGCCGAGACGTCCAGCCTGACCGCGATCATCAACGACTATCCGCCCGAGGAGCTCTTTGCCCGCCAGGTGCAAGCGCACGGGCGGCCGGACGACGTGCTGATCCTCATGTCCACCAGCGGGCGTAGCCCGAATCTGCTCACGGCTGCCGTGCGTGGCCGCCGGGCCGGGATGCGAGTGTGGGCCTTCACGGGTCGCTGTCCCAATCCGCTGGCTGCCTATTCCGACGAGGTCCTTGCAGTGGACGCGCCGCTGACCGCGACCGTCCAGGAATTGCACCTCGTGGCGCTGCACATCTTGTGTGCCGCGCTCGACGCGACGCTCCAGGCCTCGGCTCACCACCCGAATCAGGGCGCCCCTGAGTCGAATGATTCGCTTCAGGGTCCCCCTGAGTCACCTGCTGCGGTGGAGAGCCGCCGATGAACGGCCCCCTGGTGGTCCTCGGCGACGCGCTGCTCGACATCGATGTCCTGGGCCGGGCCGATCGGCTCTGCCCTGAGGCGGCCGCCCCCGTACTGGAGGACGTGACCGAGCGGGCCCGGCCCGGCGGGGCTGCGCTGGCCGCCCTGCTGGCTGCCGGTGACGGTCACGAGGTGATCCTCGTGACGCCGCTGGCCGACGACGATCCCGGCCGGCAGCTGCGCCGCTTGCTGGACGGGCGGATGCAGGTGATGTCCTTGCCCGGCGGCGGGCCCACTTCGGTGAAGCGCCGGATCCTCGCCTCGGGACACCAGGTCGCCCGGCTCGACAGCGGAGGTCCCGGCTCGGGCTGCGGTGACGTACCCGAGGACCTCGAAGCGCTCCTGTCCGGCGCTGCCGCGCTGCTGGTCGCCGACTACGGACGTGGGGTGACCGCCCACCCGAGGCTGCGCGAAATGCTCACCCGGGCGGGCAAGATCCGACCCCTGGTCTGGGATCCCCATCCACGTGGCGCTGACCCGGTGTCGTCGGCTCGCATCGTCACTCCCAATCAGGGCGAAGCGGCACTGTTCGCCGGTCGGCTGCCAGGCGACTGCGCATCGCCAACCTCTGCGCTGGCGGCGGTCGCCGGCCATGCGGATGCGCTATTGCGCGCCTGGGGGGTGGCTTCGGTCGCCGTGACGATGGGCGCCCGAGGTGCCCTGCTCTCGTACGGCTGCGGCGCTCCGGCGTTGATGCCAGCTCCCCCGCTCGGCCGGGTGGACACCTGCGGTGCCGGCGACCGGTTCGCGTCCGCGGTTGCGGTGGGGCTGGGCGAGGGTCTCTTGACCGCCGAGGCAGTCCAGTACGGGGTAGCGGCGGCCTCCAGCTTTCTCGCCGCCGGCGGGGTGGCCACGATCGGCGGGGTCCGGCCGGACGTCGGCGCGGTCACTGAGCCACTCGAGCTGGCCACGGCCCAGAACGTCGCCACCGATGCTCACGGCGCGGAGCTCGCCACCGCCGTACGCCGGCGCGGCGGGGTCGTCGTGGCGACCGGAGGATGCTTCGACCTGCTGCACGCCGGGCACATCGCGACCCTCAAGGACGCCCGCGGCATGGGCGACTGTCTGATCGTCTGCCTCAACTCCGACGCCTCCGTGCGACGTCAGAAGGGCGACCAGCGGCCACTGGTCCCGCAAGGCGACCGGGCCCAGGTCCTGTTGGCGCTCGAGTGCGTGGACTCCGTGGTCATCTTCGAGGAGGACACCCCTGCGGGGGTGCTCGAGGTGCTGCGGCCCGACATCTGGGTCAAGGGCGGGGATTACGTCGGAACAGATCTTCCCGAGGCCGAGGTGCTCGCTAGTTGGGGCGGCCAAGCGGTGGTCCTGCCCTACCTTCCCGGCCGGTCCACCACCCAGCTCGTGCACAGCGCAGCCGCCGCGAACCCGATCGAGTGATCCAGTGACCCAGAGGAGACAGGGATGAGCATCGGAACCGTCCTGGTGACCGGCGGAGCCTCCGGCCTCGGCGCCGCAGTAGTGACCGCGATCACCGAGGCCGGCGGGCGTGCGGTCGTGCTGGACCGGGTAGCCCCGGAGTCCGAGGTGGACCACGTGATCATCGACCTGCTCGATCGCCGAGCGGCCGAGCAGGCCGTGCGCGACCTGGCCGAGCGGCTCGGCGGGCTCGACGCGGTGGTGACCTGCGCGGGGATCGACTCCTGTGGTCGGTTGGAGGACGTGCCCGGCGATGACTGGGACCGGGTCATCGAGGTCAACCTGCTGGGGACCGTCGCCGTGATCCGGGCCGCCCTGCCAGATCTTCGCGCCCGTGGCGGTCGGGTAGTCACCATCTCGTCCACCCTTGGGCTGCGCGCCCTCAGCGACGCAACGGCGTACTGCGCCTCGAAGTTCGCGATCGTCGGGTTCACCCGGGCGCTGGCCGCCGAGACCGCCGGCCAGATCGGAGTCACCATGGTCGTGCCCGGCGGCATGCAGACCCCGTTCTTCGACGGCCGCACCGAGCAATACAAGCCGCCACCGGATGCCAAGCTCAACCGGCCGAGCGACGTGGCATCGGCGATCCTCTTCGCCCTCAGCCAGCCGGCCGGATGTGAGATCCGAGAGCTGGTCATCACCCCGTCGATCGAGGGTTCTTGGCCCTGACCACCACCAACAGCCCACGGCTGGTGGTCCTGCGTGCTCTTGGGCTGGGCGATCTGCTGACCGGGGTACCGGCGCTTCGGGCGATCCGGGCCGCCCGGCCGGATTACGAGATCGTGTTGGCGACCCCGCGACACTTTGAGCCGTTGATCCGACTCGCCGACACCGTGGACCGCGTCCTGCCGGCCGCCGGTTTGGAGCCGTTGAGGTGGGCTGGGCCGCCACCCGAAGTGGCGGTCAACCTGCACGGCAGCGGCCCGCAGAGCCACCGCCTGGTCGCCGACCTGCACCCGAGCGAGCTGCTCGCCTTTCACTGCCTGGAAGCCGGCCACGTGGGACCGGCATGGCACGCGGCCGAACACGAGGTGCAGCGCTGGTGCCGGCTGGTGGAGCAGGGCTGGTCGTGGCCGGCTGATCCGGGGAACCTGCGGCTTCGGCGCCCCGATCCGCCCGACACCGAAGAGCCGGTCGTCGTGGTGCATCCCGGCGCTGCGTTCGGAGCCCGGCGCTGGCCGCCCGAGCGTTTCGCGGCGGTGGCCCGCTGGGCGGCTCAGCGTGGTTTGCCGGTCCGCATCACCGGTTCCCGCGACGAGATGGGCCTCGCCGGAACGGTCGTCCGGCGGGCGGGGCTGGAGCCGGAGGCCGCCATTGCCGGACGGACGTCGATCCACGCCCTCGCTGCGCTAGTGGCCAGCGCCCGGCTCGTGGTCAGCGGAGATACCGGGATCGCCCATCTCGCCTTCGCTTTCGGCACTCCGTCAGTGACGTTGTACGGACCGACCTCGCCGGCACTGTGGGGGCCGCCGAAAACCGGTCCGCACGTAGCGCTCTGGAACGGGGTCGCTTCGAATCAGCCCTTCGCGGCCGAGCCCGACCCGGCGCTTCTCTCGATAACCGCGGACGAGGTCATCGCCGCAGCCGAAGAACTCATCTCGCTGTCGGCGAGCGCCGCGGACCAGAGTGGATCCTGGGCCAGTCGCGCTGCCACGTAGCCTTGCACAGTGCGCCGGAGTCCCACTTCGAGGCTGGTCATCGGCTCCCAACCCAGGACATCCCGCGCCGCAGTCACGTCCGGGCAGCGCCGCCTCGGGTCGTCCTCGCCAAGCTCGACGAACTCGATGTCTGAAGTAGACCCGGTGAGGTCGAGCACTAGTTGCGCCAGGTCGAGGACGGAAATCTCGTGCGGGTTCCCGATGTTCACCGGACCCGGGCAGTGCGCAGTTCCCATCCGGATGATCGCGTCGACCGTGTCGTCGATGTAACACAGTGACCGTGTCTGGCGGCCGTCACCAGCCACTGTGAGCGGCTCGCCGTCGAGCGCCTGGCGGATGAACGTGGAAACCACTCGGCCGTCGTCGGCGCGCATGGACGGCCCGTACGTATTGAAGATCCGCACGATCCCCGTATTCACATGGTGGGTACGGCGGTAGGACATGGTCAGCGCCTCGGCGAAGCGTTTCGCCTCGTCGTAGACCGCCCGCGGACCGATGGGATTGACGTTCCCCCAGTACGTTTCGCGCTGCGGATGCTCGCGCGCGTCGCCGTACACCTCTGACGTGGACGCCAGTACGAACCGAGCCCCACAGCGCCTGGCCGCATCCAGTGCGTGCCAGGTGCCATGGCTACCGACTCGGAGCGTTTCGATCGGGAACGCCGCGTACTGGACCGGTGAGGCCGGTGAAGCCAGGTGCAGCACCAGGTCGACCTCGCCGGCGTCCGGGCAGTCCTCGGACAGATCCATGTCCAACAATGTGAAACCCGGTTCGCCCATGAGGCCGTCGATGTTCTGCTGGGACCCGGTGACAAAGTTGTCCAGGCAGACGACGTCGTGGCCCTTGCTCAGCAGCGAGGCGCAGACGTGCGAGCCGAGGAAACCCGCGCCGCCGGTGACTAGGGCTCGTTGCCGATCGGTATGCACGGTGCACCCTTACCCGTCCCGACGTGGGATACACCGTCGGCGCCGCTGGTGCCGGTGGCGTGCGACGCGTGTCCCCGAGGCGGGCTTGGCGCGCTGCGGCGGTGGTCGTGATCGCGACTGCGCTGACCGGATGCGGTTCGCTCAGTCCCGACGGGAATGCCGCAGGTGACGTCGCGTTGGCTTTCTCCGCCGCACTGGCAGACTCCGACGCCAGCCAGGCATGCGAGCTGCTGACCGGGCCCAACTCCAGGAACCGATCAGCTGGCTGGGCTATCTGGCGTCGGCGGACTTCTGGAACCGCCCTCTGCAGAACTGGCAGTCGGAATTCCTCGCCGTGGCGAGCATGGTCCTGCTCTCGATCTATCTTCGGCAACGCGGATCGCCGGAATCCAAGCCAGTCGGAGCCCCACACACGGCCACCGGCATGGAGGGCTGAGCCCCGACTCCCTATTGGTAGGTGAACTCCGAGAACGGCGAAAACGGCTGCTACGTGCCGGTCGCTGTCGTCCCAGACACAGTCACAGTCCCCGCTCCGGGTGGCACCGGTACCTCGAGTTCCTCGCCGAACCCTTCGGCGAACGGGTCCAGCCCGGAGAGGTCCGCGGGCTCCGTTCCGAACAGGACTGACAGCGGCGAGCTGAGGGACCCAGGTGTCGGGGAATGACGCGACTGCCTGCCCAGCACGCGTTCACCAAGCGAGACGTTGACGATGCCGCTCACACCGGCCGGGACCTTGACTGTGATGGAGTCCGGACGCGCCACCGATATGGCGCCCGTTTGCAGGCGCCTCTAGAACTGGGGGCCCTCGCGGCGGCCTGTGACCCGGAGCTGGTCAGTGGGCCGACGCCGTTCCCGTCGAACGAGTGAGACAACGGCGAGCGCAAGGTCCCGTTCAGAGGCGGACGACGACCCGACGCGGTACCGGCTCCGCGGTGAGCAGAGCGACGAGGTCGGCGCGGCGGTCGCGAACCGCGGCCTGGTTGACGTAGCCCTTGTCCGTGATCTCGCCGGCGTCGAGCTGAGCGGGCTCTGTGAGCACGAGCATCCGCTCGACGCACTGCGAGGATCCGCCACCCTCGGCGGCCAGCTGCTCCATCGTGGCGATCAGGTCGGCGCGCAGCGACTCCTCGGGTACCCCGTCGGCGTCGACCCGCCCGGCGTTCGGCGGGCTCACCCAGACCATCGCGGTGACGCAGTCGCCGTCCTGGCCGCAGATGACGGCGTCGGTGAGCAGGCCCTGGGAGGCCGACAGCAGGTTCGGCCGCAGCGTGCCGGCGCTGACGAACGTGCCGGTAGACAGCTTGAAGTCCTCCGCGATGCGCCCGCGGAAGACGAGTCCGGCGGCGGCGTCGTCCGGATCGGCGAGCGCGACGGCGTCGCCGGTGCGGAAGAAGCCCTCCTCGTCGAACGCCGCCTTGGTCAAGTCCGGACGGCGGTGGTAGCCAGGCGTCACGTTCGGGCCCTTCACCCGGATCTCGTGCTTCTGCCCCACCGGCACCAGCGCCACGTCGACCCCGGGCAGCGGAACGCCGAGGACGTCGCTGCGGGTGATCGGGTAGTGCGCGGAGGTCGCTGCGGGGGCCGTCTCGGTCAGGCCCCAGGACGTCGTCATCCGCATGCGGCCGCCGTGCTCGGCAGAAAGCTTCTGCAGCCGGTCCCACAATTGCTGGGGCAGCGCCGCGGCGGCAAAGAAGCCCAGCCGCAGCCGGTCGAGGAATGCCCGGGCTGTTTCGGCGTCGTTCTCGAGCAGCGGCAGCAGGGCGGCGTAGCCGGCCGGGACGTTGAAGTACAGCGTTGGCCGGACATCCAAGAGGTTGCGCGCGGTGCGTCCGATCAGCGGGGGTGCCGGGCGGCCGTCGTCGATCCACAGGCTGCCGCCGCGGGTGAGCACCAGATTCATGTTGTGGTTCCCACCGAAGGTGTGGCTCCACGGCAGCCAGTCGAGCAACACCGGCGGCTCTGCGTCGAGGAACGGCCAGACCTGGCGCATCTGCTGCTGGTTGGCCGCCAGCATGCCGTGGGAGTTGAGCACGCCCTTCGGCGTGCCGGTCGAGCCCGAGGTGAACAGGATCTTCGCGACGTCGCTGGGCTGGATCGCCGCGCAGCGGCGGTCGACATCGTCGGTCGGCTCGGCGCCGAACGCGTCGGGGGTCAGCTCGCCGTCGCTGGTGAGGATCGTCCGCCCCTCCCCCACCGCTGCGACTGCCGCGGCGAAGGAACCGTCCTCCGCGACGACCAGACCCGGCTCGACCAGGTCGGCCATCACCCGGAGCTTGGCGTGGTCGGCGGTCTGCAGCGAGTAGGCGACGCTGGTCGGGACGACCGGCGCGCCCACGGTCATGGCGGCGAGCGTGACCGTTAGGTGCAGGCGGCTGTTGCCGGAGAGGATCATCACCGGGCGGTCGGCCAGGCCTCGGTCGAGCAGTCCCTGGGCCAGCCGGTCGGCCTGCCACCGCACCTCGCGCCACGTGGACGTCTTCCATTCCCCGTCGGCTCCCCGCTCGGCCACGAGCACCCGCTCGGGATGCGCTTCGCTGTGCGCGCGGAAGTCGTGCACGACGCTGACCGCGTGCTCGCGCAGTGGTTCGGCGGACCGGATCAGCAGCCGGCCGTCGGGCCGGCGCTCGGCCTCGATGTGGGGCGGTGCGAAGGGACTGCCGGCGTCGCCGGACGTCGTCATCAGTCGGTCACCTCCAGGACGAGGACGGCGCCGGTGTCGCCCGCGGCGCAGCCGGTGAACAGGCCCAGCCCCCCGCCGCGCAGCCGCAGGGTCTCGATGAGTTCGGCGATCGAGCGCAGGCCGGTCGGCCCTTGCGGGTGGCCGAAGACCAGGCTGCAGCCGTAGGCGTTCATGTCGTCGACCTTGATCCCGGTCTCGTGAGCGAAGTAGAGGTCGTTGACGGCGAACGGGTTGTGCGTGCGTGACCGACCGAACATCGGCGATCGAGTGGCCAGCATCCCCGCGCCGGCCCACGGGCGCGAGCGAAGCTGTCGAGCACCCAGTGCGACGTGACCGGGGCTCCGGCCATTGCGCTCGGCGCGGGCCAGGACAACGTCGGGCCGTTGGAGGTCCGGTCCGTCGTCACGACCAGCTGTGGCCCCGCTCCGGCCGAGACCGCCCCGGCGGCCGCGTGAAGTGCCGCGACACTGGTCGCGCATGCCTGGGCCACCATCGGACCGCTCAGGCCGGATACGCCGAGCCGTCCTGCCAGAGTGGGCGCCCCGTAGAAGATGTCCCGCTGCGGCACGGTCCATCCGAGGACGACGCCATCGAACTGCTCAGGGCTGATCCCCCGTTCCGCGAGAGCGCGTGAGGTGACGGCGACCGCGAGGTCGAGGCTGTGGACCTCGGCCAGCGTGCCCTGCCACTTGGCGAAGGGCGAGGACCAGGCGGAGCCGAGCGGAATTGCTACATCGGCGTAGTTCATCGACGGTCTCCCTGGAGCAGATGTAACGCGGCCATTGAGCCACGTGGCGGCGCTGGACTCAAGGTCGTCTCGGCGGTGGTCCGGCCGGGGTGGTTGGAAGCAGCAGCCGGGCCGGATAGCGGCCGCCGGTGTGCAGCACATGGCGGTCTCCCGGCTGCACGGGGCTTTCCGGCAACCCGGGAAGCTCCGGCGGCACCTCGGTCCGGCCGACGAGGTCGTCGAACAACCCCCCGGTGCACGCCGCCGTCGACCTGGGCCTGCAGGGACAGCAAGCCACCGCCGGTGTCGTCGCGGTGGAGGCCCGGGCCGAGGCGGGGCAGTGGCCGTGGTGGCTGCTGAATGCCGGCGGCGATGCCTCGATGAAGTGCCGGACGTGTTCGGCGCGTTCGGGTCCGTAGCTGTCGAGAATCGCGTCGTCGGCCCGGCCGTCGAGAACCAGCAAGAACGATGCGGCGGGCCACGGGTGCACGCGCCGGTCCGGCCGGGACGTTCGCCGAGGGTGGAATCGGCGGGCGCGCCGCCGGAGCCTCGGTCGTCTGCCATCCGGCCCCTCCTCGTCCAGCCGCGGCTACTTCCTGCTCGGGCTGACCAGCGGTGTGTCGTCCAGATGGTCTAGCAGGTCGGCTACGTCCTCGAACACTTGCACGGCGCCGGCCTCTTTCAGCTCGGCTACGCCGAAGCCGCCGGTACGGACCCCGAGGCAAGCCCAGCCTGCAGCGGCCGCTGCCTGGACGTCGTACGTCGAATCGCCGACGCACACCGCCGCGTGCCCGCCGACCCGCTGCAGTGCCGCCAGCAGGATGTCTGGGGCAGGTTTGGACGATTCGGCATCCTGAGCGCTGGTCCATCCGTCCAGCGGGCCCTCACCGCCCAGCAGGTCGATGGCCGCTCGGGTGTGGTCCTTCTGCCCCGACGAGGCGAGGGCGACCAACCATCCGCGCTCGTGCAGTTCGGCGATCAGCGCCTCGGCCCGGGCGAAGGCCCTGACCTCGGGGAGCAGTTGGTCGTATTCCCGCTTCTCGGCGTCCCGTAATTCATTGCCTAGCCGTTTCTCGATGTCGTCGCCGGCAACCGCGGGGACCAGCCGATCGCCGCCCATCCCGATGGCGCGATGCAGCCGCCACACCGGGATCCATACGTCGTGCCGGGCGAAGGCGCGGTGCCAGGCAAGGGCATGGTGGTACGTCGAGTCGATCAGGGTGCCATCGACGTCGAGGAGCACAGTGTCCAGCTCTGCGGTTGACACCCGCGGCTCAGTAGAGGTGCCGGTCGGGAAGCCTGGCCTCTAGTCTGCCTTCGCTCACCCTCGTGTTCAGCACAGTGGCTGCTGCCACGGCCGGCCCCCGTACGACGTGGCCGTCGGCAACGGCGAACGTGCTGCCATGCCAAGGACAGACCAGACACTCTCGCCCATCGATCTCGACCAGCTCTCCGCTGTGCAACGGTCCGCCCAGGTGCGAGCACACATCGACCAGAACCTGCGCCTGCCCGCCATGGCGCAGCACGCAGAGCGACGCCGGTCGCTGGTCGCCGTCCTCGGTCACCCGCAGCACCGGCTTTCCCTCAGGAAGGTCGGCCAGCGGTCCCAGGTCCATCCAGTCCTGGCTCATCGCTCGCGCTGCGGCTGACGAGTGCGATGCCCCCGCGGTCTGGTGGTAGGCGAGATGTCCGCCGATGCCTGCCGATGTCGAGGCCAGGCCCAGTCCGGCGTACGCGAGCAGCCGGCCCCTTCCGTACCTGCCGCGGGCCCGCGCAATGAGCGAAGCGGCGTAGAGCCCCAGCGCCGCTGTGTTCATGACGGCGTGCACTGCGCCCACTCGCTGCTGGCCCATCTCGGCTTCGGACCAGTCCGCTGCGCCGGCCAGTGCGGTCGGCACGGCGGCGGCGATTCCGGTGGCAATGAGGAGCGAGGCTTCCTCGCGGCGACCGGGCAGAACATCCAGGAGGCCCGCCGACATCCAGGCCCCGATCGGTACCTGCGCCAACACCGGATGGAGTGGATGGCCGAGCCACACGCCGTGCAGCAGGTCCTTGAGTGACTGCGGCTGGAACAGCTTGTTCACCAGTCCTGAGATCGGCTTGATGGCTCGATCAAGGCTGGTGGCGTCAGCCACTCGGTCCAGTGCGCTGGAGATCTGCATGGGGGCAAAGTAACCACGAACCGCCGCCGGCATGCATCAGGTACCCGAGGACGCACCCGCCTCGCTGGCAGACCAACCGGACCAGCGTTGGACCACGAACCGGAGCACTGCGCCGGTAGGTGGCTCGGCGCGGTACTGCGCGTACTTCTCTCGCAGCAGCGCGATGGCGGAATCCCGCTCCGAGCCGGCGGTGAGTACGTCAGCCAGCGCGTCCCCTCGTACCCACCACAGCTCGGACCAGTCCGCGTCGTACTCATCCACGAGCAACGACACGCGTGGTTCGCGTCCTATCCGGGCTAACCGGGCCAGCGCCGTCGTCGACTTCGGCTTGGAATCCACAGCGGAGAAGAAGACAACCAGGGGGTGTTGGCCGGCCGGGCCGGCGAACGTGATGGGCACGATGCGCGGTGAACCGTCCTCAGCGACAGTTGCCAGCCGAGCCACCAGAGCCTGGGTGAACCGGGCTCGGCACTCCTGCTCGCTCAGCCGCATCGCTGCTCGCTAACGTTCGCCGGTCCGGTACCGACGGTCGGGAATGCTGCCGTCGGTGAGACCGGCCACGATCGCATCGCGTACGGCAGCGGCTCGCCGGGGATCGCGCCCGCCCGAGACAGCAACGGTGAGATCGCCGTACCGCCCGCTCGACAGCGTCCATGCCGAGGCAAGGGATGCATCGTCGGCACGTGCACAGAAGATTCTCAGCCGGTCGGCCTCGGACTGGATCTCCGCGTTGGTCACCGCGTTGGGGGTGGCCGCGACGGCGTACCAGGCGGTGCCGAGATCCCCGTCGGCGTATCGACGCTCCCACCAGGTCACTCGCCCGGTATCGACGAGTTCACGCAAGCCCGGCGTCACCGACGAACTGAGCACAACGACCTCCGCACCGGCGACCAGGAGCCCACGTACCCGGCGTTCGGCTACCGATCCACCGCCTACGACGACTGCGCGGCGACCGGCGAAGCGCAGCCCCACCGGATAGATCGGGTCGTCGGGGAGCGGAAGCGACACCATCAGGCGGGGGCCACACGGTCCAGGAACGCGGTCACTGCGCCGACCACCAGTACGGCCGGTGGCTGCAGGTCCTCGGCCACCGCGGTCGCACCGATCTCGAACAAGGACATGCGCAGCACCCGCTCACCGGGCAGCCCGCCGTTGCAGATCGCGACCGTGGGGGTACTGGGCGCGCGTCCGTACGCGATCAGTGCCTCCGCGATCGCACCGGCGTTCTGCACCCCCATCAGGATGACGATCGTGCCGCGCAGCCGTCCGAGCGCCGACCAGTCGACCAGTGACTCCGGATGGCCCGGCGGCAGGTGACCGGAAACCACGACGAACTCATGGGCCAGCCCGCGATGGGTGACCGGGATGCCGGCCATACCGGGCACCGCGACTGCACTGGTCACCCCTGGGACGACCTCGACCGGCAGGCCCGCTGCAGCGCAGGCCTCGACCTCCTCCATGCCGCGACCGAACACGAACGGGTCGCCGCCTTTGAGCCGCACCACCCGACGACCGGCCAGCCCGTGCTCAACCAGCAGGTCGTTGATCTGCTGCTGGGCCATCGACCGACCCTTCGGCAGCTTGCTCGCATCGATGATCAGAACATCCTCCGGGAGCGTGGCCAGGAAGGCATGCGGCGCAAGGTGATCGGCGATCACAACGTCCGCCTCGCTGAGCAATTCACGACCGCGCAGGGTCAACAAGCCTGGATCACCGGGCCCGCCGCCGACTAGCGCAATGCCAGCGGGCGTGGTCGGCTCGGCTCGACCGACGGCAGGTATCTCGGCGCTGCCCCGGGTCGGGTCGCTTCCGTGTGTGCAGAAGATCTGCGCGGCCTCGGCCTCGGCCGCCACTGCGGAATCGACCGTCTCCACTCCGGTCGCGGCCACGGCGTACCAGGCGCCACCAAGATCGCCTACTGCGTACGCGCGCCGCTCCCAGCGCAGGGTTCCGCCCGTTGCCAGGGCTTCCAGTGCCGGAGTCGCCCGCGGACTGATCAGGGTTATCCGGGCGCCGGCATCCAGCAGGCCCGCGACCCGGCGATGGGCGAGTTCGCCGCCGCCCACGACCACGCACCGGCGACCGGCCACACGCAGGCCCAGGGGAAGGAGCGGCCCGGCGTTCACTTTCCCGGTTCACCCCAGCCGGCCTTGTCCTGCCCGGAGAGCCGGGCGATCTCGTACATCACGGCGTCGGTCACTTCCCGGCGTGGCTTGCCTTTTGCAGCCTGCCCGGCCAGTTCTGGGAAATACAGCGGCTTGCCGAAGGAGATGCTGGCCCGATGCGGACGAAGGCCGCGCGACCCGATCGGCATGATTCGGTCGGTTCCCTGCACGGCAACGGGGACGATCGGGCAGTCCGCAGTGAGCGCAAGCCAGGCGACACCGGTCTTCCCGCGGGCCAGCTTGCCGTCGCGCGAGCGGGTCCCCTCGGGATAGATGGCGAAGGCCTCGCCGTTGTTCAGGACGGACATGGCCGTATCCAGGGCGGCCTGGGCTGCACGGTGCGTGCCGCGCTCGACCGGTTGGGCCCCGAGACTCGAGAACAGGGTGCGCGTCCACCAGCCCTTGATGCCCTTGCCCCGCCAGTACTCGGCCTTGGCCAGCATCGCGACCTTGCGGGGCGAGACGAGCGGAATGACGATGCTGTCGATGAAGGAAAGGTGATTGCTGGCCAGGAGCACCGGGCCTGTCGTCGGTACGTTCTCCCGACCGGTCACTCGGGGCCTGCAATATAGGAAGAACAGCGGCTTGAGGACGGAGTGGGACATCGCGTACAGCACCGCCCTACCTCCTCGCCTGCTCGCCTGTCGCCGCCGATCCGGACCGCGACCTGACCCGCCGCGTTTGCTTATGTTCTCGCGCCCGGACTGGTGCACGGAAATCGGGGCGACAGCCGGGGCGGCGGGAGACAGGATGCAACCCCTATGGCATCTGCGATTCACAACATCAACGTCGATTGCGCCGACCCGTACCGACTCGCTCTGTTCTGGGGCGAGGTGACCGGCTGGACCGAGCACCCTGACGAGGGCAACGAACCGGACGATCCTGAGGCGCTGTTGATCTCGCCCGATGGATTGCTGTCCTACCCCAGCCAGGATGCGGCGCCAGGCGTCCGCCAGTCCGTTCCGAACCTGCTGTTCATCGCCGGGCCGGATGTCAAGACGGTGAAGAACCGATTGCACCTGGATCTTCGCCCCACGGATCGGACCCGGGACGAGGAGGTCGCGCGGCTGCTGGCGCTCGGCGCGAGCCTGATCGATGACCGCCGAAGACCGGATGGCACCGGTTGGGC
>JALZIX010000116.1 GCA_030860025.1 Actinomycetota bacterium | reverse complement strand
TGCTTGTAACTGCGGCCGTCGCAACCGGTCAGCTGTCGATCGGATGGAGCAATGACTGGCGCGATCGGCATCGAGATCGGAGCAGCGGGCGACCGGACAAGCCCCTGGCCACCGGGGCGCTGCAGCCACAGATCGTGGCGGCGGCCGCGGGTTTGGCCGCCCTTGTCTGCGTGGCGCTATCCCTTGCCTTGGGCGCAGTCCCAGGCATCCTGCATCTGACGGCGGTCGCCGCCGCGTGGGTCTATAACTTCTGGCTCAAGGCGACCGTGGCCTCCGTACTGCCGTACGCGATCGCCTTTGGCCTGCTGCCGGCTTTCGTCGTCGCCGCCGCTCCGGGGCAACCAGAGGCGCCGTACTGGCTGGTGCTCAGTGGTGCGCTGCTCGGGTCCGGCGCGCACTTCGCCAACGTCGTACCCGACCTGGACGACGATCTGGCCACCGGCGTCCGAGGTCTGCCACACCGACTGGGCCCCGGCCCCGCTGCGGTCGTCGGCGCCGCGCTGCTGCTGGCGGCCACGGCCGTGCTCGCCTTCGGCCGACCCGGTCCGGCCGGACTCGTCGGCTGGCTGGCCCTGGCGCTGGCCGTGCCCGCAGCCGTGATTGCCTCGCTGGCCGGTATCGGTCGCCCCAACCTGCGCCGACCAGCCTTCGCCGCGGTGATCGCGCTGGCGATCCTGGACACCGGACTCCTCGTTCTCGGCGGGGCGTCCCTGAGGGGAACCTAGGATCACCAGACATGGAGGTCACGATCGACGGTGCGACCCTGGCTCCAGGGGCGATGGACCGCGCAGTCGATGAGCTCCTCGATGCGCTGGTCGCGATCGACGCGGAGGGCTGGTATCCGGCAGTCGATGTCGTACGCCCCTGGTCGGAGCACAATCCACGGATCACCGGCGAGTTCGCCCGACCCACCGCCGTACGCCGCTACCTCCAGCGCGAACTGACAGCACTCCTGTCGCGCGGGGCGGTGATCTCGGTACGGCCGTCCCGCAAGTCGTTGACCTTCACCGACCCGGGTTTCTTCGCAGCCCTCGAGGAGGACCGATTCGATCTGCGCGCCAAGAAGCTTTTCCTGTTCGGACCGGAGCGGATGGCGCTGTCACTCGAGCGGCTGGTCCATTACTGCGGCACTCCGGCGGAGTCCTTCGAACGGCATGTCATCTTCACCAACTACGCGATCCACGTCGATGCCTTCCGGGAGCACTTCCCCGACGCGGAGGGCCCGATTCGCGCGGGCGTACAGATGCCTGCCTGGCACTGCCGGACCAAGGCGGGCGACGGGGTCAGCTTGGTCAACATCGGCGTGGGGCCCTCGAATGCCAAGACCATCACCGACCATCTGGCCGTGCTCCGCCCTGACACGATGATGATGATCGGACATTGCGGTGGGCTGCGAAATCACCAGCAGTTGGGCGACTTCGTGCTGGCCACCTCCTACCTACGCGCCGATCACGTCTTGGACGACGTTCTGCCGACGACGGTGCCGGTGATCCCGAACCATCGGCTCAACTCGTTCCTGCTGCATGCGCTCGAGGAAAGAGATGCGCGCTTCCGTACGGGCGTCGTCTACACAACCGACAACCGCAACTGGGAGTTCAACCAGCGCACCGCCCTCGACGACATCCGTACGGCCAGATGTGTGGCAGTGGACATGGAGTCCGCCACGGTCGCCGCCAACGGCTTCCGTTACCGGATCCCGAACGCCACGCTGCTCTGCGTCTCCGACAAGCCGCTGCACGCCTCCCCCAAACTGTCGGGAGGTGCGCAGAGCTTCTACGAGGCGAGCAAGCGCGAACACCTTGCCATCGCGCTGGCCTGCCTGGACCGGGTGCGCAAGGAACACCCCGACGGCCTGCCGAGCCAGGACCTGCGGGCCACGGACGAGCCTCTCTTCGGGGTCGACGGCACCGGCTGAAGCCGCCAAGCGAACGCCGCGAGCTCAGGCCCGCAGAAGCCCCCGCCTCAGGACCACGGCGTGACCGGGCGCTCCCGGGTAACGCCGTCCACGACGAGATCCACCTTCTCGTCGAAGAAGCAGACCAGGTCGCGGAGGTCCGCGGCATCACGCAACGGAGCCGGATAGGACCAGGCCAGGTCCTCGATGACCTTGTCGCCGAGTTCCACCGACCAGTAGCTCGCCTCACCTTTGTAGGCGCATGTGGTCCGAGTCGGCGTCGGATGCAACGTGGCCCGGATGTCGTCGCGCGGGAGGTAGTAGCGCACCGGCAGACCGGTCTCGAAGACGAGTAGTGGACGGTCGGACTCGGCGAGGATGGAGCCGTCGACCTCGACACGTACCGCCCGGGAACTCTGGCGCATGTCGATGCGGCTGAACGGATCGCGCGGGTGCGAGACGATCGGCTCGTCCTCTTCGAGCCATTCGTCGAAGCCGGCGAAGTCGAGGTTCACATAGCTGTCGAGATCGGGATCGGAGAGGGCGAAGGCGACGCCGTGACGCTTTTGGGTTTCGGTGCACAGGTCCAGCGCCTGGCCGTCTGCGCTGTGCATCTGGAACGGGATCTCCGGGGGCAGCACGGGGATGTGGGCGAGGTCGGGCATGCGGTAGCCGTCCTCTGCTGAGGCTACGGCGGGCGGCTGCTCCGACGGCCTCAGTTCGGCCCGCACATCCTCGCGCGGCACCGCATAGGAGGGAACGATTCGTCGCGGCTCCCAGACCAGTACCGCCCGAGTGCTGTCGACAACCGGGATGCCATCGATCATGGCTCGGACTCGCTTCTGAGTTGGCTCGTACCGCAGCTCGGGAAGACCGCTCATCCTGGACGCCATCATTCGAGTTGCCATCCGAGGAGTGTCTCAGCCGGCCGTCGGTCAGCGAAGAGTCCTGGCTCTGCTACCGCTACTCTTGCCGAGGTTCTAAGCCACGTGATTCGGGCACAACTAGTTCATGCGCTGGAGGTTCGCCACGGTGTCGCCCATGCCCCGCCCGGTACGTGTGATCGCCGTGTTCGCCTTGGCCACGGTCGCCGCCCTGACCGGATGCAGTTCCGGACAAGTGACCCAGACGGCGCGACAGGAGTCGACGATCAACGGCGCCTCGGCGGACGTCGGTGATTTGGCCCTGCGTGATGTCCGCATCCTCTTTCCGACGTCAGGGACCTATACAGAGGGCGGCACGGCTCGACTGGCGATGGCCGTCGTAAACCGGGGCCTCGAGGATGACCGGTTGATAGAGATGACCGGCGACTTCTTCGAGCTGGCCATCGTGTCCGACAAAGCGGCGGGTGCCTCCCGGGACGCGGACGAGCCCAGTGTCGAAGCGGCGATCCCGCGCGAGGGAACCGTGTTGTTCGGCACGGATGACTCGCCGGCGATCGAGTTGGACGAACTCACCGAGGAGCTCACACCGGCGCAAGTCGTGTCGATCACCTTCGTCTTCGAACGGGCCGGGGAGGTCACCGTGGAGGTGCCGGTGGCCAACCCGACCCGCCCAGTCGAGCCGGGGGAAACGTTCGACTTCCACCCCGACGAGCACTGACAACGGCGCAGCGGTTCGTCGGGCGGGCCACCACCGTGGACGAGATCAGCGAAGAACTCGCGATCCAGTACGCGGTTGTCCGGCGGGAATACCTACGGGCTTCCGAGGAACAGATCGTCGACCGGATCCTGGACCGGCTGACCGAGGCACAGCAACTCGAACTGGCCGCGCAGGCCCTGTCCTGGACCGAGGAACCGGCGAGCCGTCGGGAGCTGGCCCGGCTGGCCGTACAGAACTTCGTAAGCGCCTGGGAAGGCGACCCCGACGCCTCGTAGCGCGGCGCCAAGCGTTCGTCGGTAGGTCACCGTAGCGTCGCCGCCATGGTCGCCTCGTCAGCCCGTGCCGCACGCCCTACGTACAAGTGCGTCGAATGTGGTTACCTCCCGCCGCGCTGGCTGGGCCGCTGCCCTGAGTGC
>JALZIX010000103.1 GCA_030860025.1 Actinomycetota bacterium | reverse complement strand
GTTCGATTCGCTGCCGCCTGGGGGGCTCGTTGCGTCGGTTGAAGCCTGATCGGTCCGACCGTTCTGACCGGCGGTTTCAGCAGTCTTCTCAGTCATGCAAGGACGGTAGGACGATATCTGGACGGATAACTTCCGGATTTCGGCGGATCAGGTCAGCGCTGCTCCGCGCTCTCGCGCCGGGCGGCTATCTCGCCGGCGCGCGCGACAGCAGCCGTCACGCCACCGATGCCCCAGGCCTCGGCCGGGAACTGGGTGATGTAGGTCCGTACCCGGTCGATCGGCGCGTCGAGGATCTCCGCCACGAGCGAGGCGACCCGGGAGTGCAACTCCTCGATCTTCTCCGGCGGGCGGCCTTCCATGATGTCGATCCTGACCAGCGGCACGATTCCTCCTGGTAGTGGCGGCGGTACGGCGATGACCGGCGGTTCTAGAACAGTCCCCGTCTGGCTCCCATATCCAGAGCCAGGGCCGAGCCGTGCAGGGCATCTGCCTGCGGGTCGAGCAGGATGCCCACCGCCCAGGCGACCTCGTCGGGAGTGATCAGCCGGCCCAGCGGTGACTCGGCGCGGCGCTGCTCGAGCAGGGTCTCCAACGGTAGCCCCAGCCGCTCGGCCTGACCGGCCAGCAGCCGGTGCAGCCGCGGGGAATCCACCGGGCCGGGTGCGATCAGATGCACCGTGACACCGCGCGGCCCGTACGAGATCGCCAGCTGTCGTACGGCGTTGGCCAGTGCGGCGTTGGCGATACCGGCGAGGCTGGCGTACGGGGCCGGCTCACTTCCGTAGTGCCCACCGAGGGCGACGACCCGCGAGCCTGGACCGAGTCGGTCATCGACGGCCCGGACTAGCCGCAGCAAGCCGCCGACCTTGAGCGCGACTCCGGCGCCGAGGGCTTCGGGGTCGACGGTGTCCACCGGACCGGCGGCCGGCAACCCGGCAGCCTGCACGACCATTCGCACTGGACCCGGCACCGCCGCGCGGATCTGCTCCTCGACGTCGGCGGTGGCGATGTCAGCCGAGCAGGCAATCACGCCGTCGTCGAGACTGGTCAGCTCGGCAAGCGGGCGCACATCCCTGGCCAAGGCGATCACCGGTACGTTGCATGCCCGCAGGCGGCGCACGATGACCAAGCCGAGGGTTCCGGTCGCCCCGACGACGACGGCGACTCCCGGTCCGTGCGCTGTCATGAGAGGCCTACAGGGCCGCCGAGGTCAGGCGCCGGTCGGCAGCGTGGACCGATCATTACGGGAACACATCGTCGCCGCGGGCGTGCGCGCGGAGGATCTCCGACCACGAGCGGGTCGGCGGTGCCGCGGTAATCTCGGCGAAGAGCTGACCGTCCCGCTCGATGACCGGATAGCAGCTCAGGTCGTACCGGGTCGTGGTGAGACACACCCCGCTGGCCAGGTCGAAGCGGTACCAGTGCCACGGGCAGACCACGGTGCCCTCGCGGATCGTGCCCTCGACCAACGGGCCGCCGTTGTGCGGGCACCGGGCATCGGTGACCCGCACGGCACCGTCGACGAGGAACACGGCGAACTCCCGGCCGTCGTGGGTGATGGTCCAAGCCGTGCGCCCGGCTGGGTCGCCGAGTGCCACCAGGCTCGGCGCCGCGGCCAGGGTCATCCGAAGGCCTCGATCCCGGGGCGGGCGATGTCGGTCTCCAGCGACCAGCCGAGCCGGCGGGATACCGCTTCGGCGGCCTCGACGACCGAACCGACGAAGCCGCGACGGGCGGTGGCAGTGAACCGGATCAGTGGACCGCCGATGCTGATTGCGGCGACCACCGTGCCATGCAGATCGCGGATGGGCGCCGCGACCGACGCGATCCCCAACTCCCGCTCATTGACCGCCTCAGCCCAGCCCCGTGACTGCACTCGGGCGAGTTCCTCACGCAGCGCCGGCAATTCGGAGATCGTGTGCGGCGTCAGCGCGGTCAGCGGTGCCGTACGCAGGATCGTCTCCCGCGTCTCGTCGGGGGCGAAGGCCAACAGCACCTTTCCTGAGCTCGTGCAGTGCACTGGCACCCGGCGTCCGGTCTCGGTGAACAGCCGAAGCGAATGCGAACTCTCCAGTCGGTCGATATAGACGACTTCGA
>JALZIX010000099.1 GCA_030860025.1 Actinomycetota bacterium | reverse complement strand
CACCCGTTGAATCGCTCCACGGGGCGGTGCGGGCACTGCACCCGGGTGGAGCATGGCGGCAATCGCCTCCACGCCGTCGACGAGGCGGGGACCCGGCCGAACAACCAGTCCGTCGGCGTCGATCGCCCACACTGCGGCTGCTGGCAGCCGACGAGCGACCGTTTCAGCCTGTGCCACCGCCCCGTCGAGGTGGAATCCGCAGGGAGCCACGAGCACGACGTCTGGCTTCGCGGCCTCGACCTCGTCCCACGAGATCTCGGTGGATCGTGCTCCGGGGTTCGCGGCTACCGGTTCCCCGCCCGCCGCGACAACGAGATCCGGCACCCAATGACCGGCACGGAACGGCGGGTCGGTCCACTCGAGGACGGCAGTCCGCGGACGAGGCAGCCCAGCTGTTGCTCGAGCGACCGCCGCGAGCCGTCCGCGTAGGTCGGCCAGGAGGCGCGCGGCCTGCTGCTGTGCACCTGTGCGGTCGCCGATTGTGGCAATCGTCTCGAGCACCTCGTCGAGGGTGTAGGGATCCAGAGACAGCACATCAGCGTGGCAGCCGAGGTAACCGAGAGCATCCTCAACGCGGTCGGAGGGGATCGCGCAGACGCGGCAGAGGTCCTGAGTGAGCACGACGTCGGCATCGAGGGTGGCGAGCGCGTCCGAGTGCAGCGTGTACAGATCCCCACCTGACGCGAGCTGGCTTCGGACATAGAGGTCGATCTCCGCCGGCGCCATGGCGGCGGTGTCGCGTCCACCGACGATCACCACCTTCTCTGCCCGCGCCCGCGCCGGTTCGTCGCATTCGAAGGTGACTCCCACAAGGTCGTCGTAGAGGCCCAGCGCCGTCACAATCTCCGTCGCTGAGGGGAGGAGGGAAACAAGTCGCACTGCTTCAGCGTAGGCCGCCTGGCGTCGGCGCGATGCACACCCGCCAGCCCAACCGGGAGGGCGCCGGGAAGATCCGGCCGCGCCGGCTGGTGAAGGTTTGAGCGACACTGACAGTCCGGCCAGCGACCCTACGTCGAGGAGGACTTCAGGTGCGCAGCGTGACCTATTCGATGGGCGTCTCACTTGACGGCTACATCGTCGGGCCGGACGGCGACTTCGACTGGACGCCGCCCGACGAGGAGGTCTTTCGCTTCGTCACCGACGAGATACGAGAGGTCGGCGTTCACCTGTTGGGACGACGGCTGTACGAGACGATGCTGTACTGGGAGACCGCCGACCAGGATCCATCGCTCGACGACTCAATGCTCGAGTGGGCCGCGATCTGGAAGCCGCTCCCAAAGGTGGTGTTCTCCACCACGCTGTCGGCGGTGCAGGGCAATGCCCGCCTGGCCTCCGGCGGCCTGGCGGAGGAGATCGAGCGGTTGCGAGCCGAGCCGGGGGAGGGCGACATCGCGATCGGCGGCGCCACTCTCGCCGCCGAGGCGGCCGCGCTGGGTCTGATCGACGAGTACCGGGCCAGGGTCTACCCGGTGCTGGTTGGCGGTGGCATTCCGTTCTTTCCCCAGCGCGAGCGCCGGGTGGATCTCGGACTCGTCGAGACCCGCACCTTCAGCTCGAGAGTCGTCTATCTCCGCTACCGCGTGGCGCGCTAGCGTTGGATGGCCGCATGTCGACGGAGATCTGTGGGTGCCTGGCGGACGTCGAAGGATGGTCCAGGAGCTAGCGCTTGGGCTATCGCATGGCGATCAGCCGCGGATTCGGCTAGCCCGACCGTGCCCACAGCACGATGTCTTTGCGCAAGGTGGCCTGAGGTGCTTCGTGGCGTCCTAAGCGACACAGTGGAGATCGCGATCGCGAGCCTTGCGGGGCTAGGCTCCGAGGCATTGAGGTCGGCGTTGCGACGAATCGCCTAATCGCCCGACGTGAGAGCAAGGTGCATGATGGCAGTGTCTGCAGAGCCCGGTCGCAGTACGGCAAGCCGGGTGTTCGCAGTCCTACATGCCTTCGAGTGCGGGCGACCCGTTATGACGCTCACCCAGCTGTCGCATGCCTCGGGCCTCCCAATCGCCACGACCTACCGGCTCGCATGCGAGCTGGTCAAGTCCGGCGCCATCGAGCGCAACGATGATGGACAGTTCCAGATCGGACTGCGGCTCTGGGAGCTCGGTTCACTCGCGCCGAGGCAGCGCGACCTGTGCCGCGTGGCGCGCCCGATGATGGAGAACCTTCACGAGGCGACCCTCGAGACCGTGCAGCTCGCTGTGCTCGAGAACCATCGCGCACTCTGCGTCGAGAAAATTTCGGGGTCACAGTCGGTCTCCAATGTGACGGAGGTCGCGCGGGGTCTCCCTCTTCATGCGACGAGCGTCGGGAAGATCATCCTCGCGTTCTCCGAGGCCGGCCTAGACGAACTAGCCGGGCGGCGGCTGCGGCGCTATACGCCGCACACGGTCATCAATACCGGGAAGATCGCCGAAGAGCTGGCAAGGATTCGACGCGAGTACGTCGCCTTCGTGCGCGACGAGTTTACGGTCGGTACTGCGTCGGCGGCGTCGCCGATCTTCGATGGCCGCGGCGAGTTTGTGGCGGCTCTCGGTGTTCTGACGAGCTCGCCCCCAAGCCGACGTGGCTTGGGGCCTGCTGTCCGCATCGCCGCGCTGAGTATCTCCCAGCGGCTCGGGCATCGCCGCACCGGCCCGCCCTTGGGGGCACACACGTAAGTTGCCGCTTTCGCTGATCGAAACCATCGTGGACGGGTGACGATCCCGCTTGTGATGCTGAGGCATGGCTTCTGACAACGACATAGTCGGCCCGCGGGCGCCGAGTCCGGAATCGATCATTCTGCGACTCCGTCAGGTGGTCGAGGACTGGGTTCTGTTCCGCGATGCCGGCAACTGGGAGGCCTTCGCCTCAGTTTGGCACGCTGACGGCTGGATGACGGCGACCTGGTTCCAGGGGCACTATCAGGACTTCATCCAGGCCAGTCGCGACGGCTTCGAAAACGGTGTGCAGATCTCGCACTTCTTGGGCGGCTCGACGTTCGAAGTTGCTGGGAGCCGCGCCATCGCCCAAACCAAGATGAAGATCGAGCAGCGGGCGGAGGTGGACGGGCTCGAGCTCGATGTCACATGCAGCGGCCGCTTCTACGACTTTCTCGAGCTCCGTGAAGGACGGTGGGCAATCGTCCGACGACAGCCGATCTACGAGCGAGACCGGCTGGACTTGTTGAATCCTGCGGCGATGCTGCACCTCGACAGGGACAGGCTTGACAGCTATCCGTCGGGCTACCGCTACCTCGCGTACGTCCAGGAGAGCACTGGCCACTCTGTCATGCGCGGCCTTCCCGGGCTCGTCGGCCCGGCGGTGGAAAGGCTTTATGAAGAGGGTGCGCGGTGGCTTGGCGGATCCATCGAGCCTGGAGAGCGGGTGGCGAACCGAACTCAGGCGGCCCATCAGTGAACGTGTCCGACACCGAAGATCCGTTGCGCTTTTACCACAAGACTCTCGGGTGACCCCTCCCCTCAGAAGACCGGGGGAAGCTGCAGTCCACCCGCGACATGCACCACCTCTCCCGTCATGAACGATGAGTCGCGGCCGGCGAGGAAAGCAACCGTCGTCGCGACTTCGCGCAGGTCTGGCGAGCGCTTGAGCGCCGATGCTTGAGCCTGGCGCGCCATGTACTCCGCCATCTCCTCGTCGGTGCGCGATCCGGCCGTGAATGGGGTGTCCATCAAGCTAGGCGCGACGGCGTTGACCCGGATTCCATGCGGACCGAACTCGTACGCCGCCGCCCGGGTGAGGCCCACAAGGCCAGCCTTCGACGAGACGTACGCAACGGGACCGCCCGAGGCATAGGTGCGCGAGGTCATGTTGATGATCGAGCCGGGGCCGTTATCGCGCCGGAAGTTCGCCGCGAACGCCTGGATCAGCAACATCGGCGCGCTGAGGTTGACTCTCAGGCTCGCTTCCCACTCCTCCACCGTAATCGTGGCAATGCTGGACCGGCTCGGACGGCCGGCGTTGTTGACCAGGCAGTCGAGGTGTCCCTTCCAGGCGACGGCCTCCTCGACGAGGCGCCTAATCTGACTGGGCTCGCGCAGGTCGGCCGGAATCACGCAGGCCTGCGCACCATCATGGTCAGCCACTAGCCGCTCGGCGACGGCGTCGCAGTCGTCGGTGGGCAGGCCACTCAGTACGAGCGACCACCCGCGAGCCGCGAGCTCGTCAGCGATGATCGAGCCGAGTGCCCCCGCCGCCCCTGTCACAAGGGCGACTCCGGTGCTCACCAGCGATCCCAGTGACTGAGGTCCTTGTGATGCGCGCGCGGACCTGGCCTGAAGTCCGTGCCGATGGTGTAGGCGACGGGTGTCAGGGCAACCTGTACGACTGTGTCGAACGGGATGCCCAGCAGCGCGGCCATCTCGCGCTCATAACTGAGATGGCAGGTCGTCCACGCGGTGCCGAGGCCTCGTTCGCGCGCGGCGAGCATGAAGCTCCAGAATGCCGGGATCGCGGAGCCCCAGGCGCCGGCCTGACCGCGAATAGTGTCGAGCTCGCGGCGGTTCTCCAGGCGGAGGCACGGGATCATGAGGATCGGCATCTTGTGCAGGTGTTCCGTGAGATAGTCGAGGCTGGCCATCATGCGGTTCCACTGAACCGAGTGGACCTCGACCCGCGAGAAGCTCGAGGGCGCGATGCCCGAATTCGGGGGTGGCCAAGCGTCAGCGAGCCCACGGCGCCAGATGTCGGCGACCGTAGCGCGGGTCGCCAGGTCGTCGACAAAGATGAAATCCCAATGCTGTCGGTTGCGACCACTCGGGGCCTGCTGCGCGATGCGCACGCATTCGTCGACCACGGAGCGGGGCACGGGTCGTTTCATGTCCAGCCGCTTACGCACGGCACGGGTCGTCGTAAGCACCTCGTCAGCCGTCAGGCCGAGGGTGCCGTTTCCCGGCTCGAACTCGTCCATATCTGCTGTCCTTTCGGGCTCTAGCCGGTGGCTTAAGCCTTCCGGATCGAGTCTGCGTACCGGTTGGATCTTCGGCCAATCGTGTTTTCGATGAACGGAAGGAAAGGCGTCATCCGAAGGTGAGCGGCGGATCATTCAACTCGTGAAGGCTGACGAACGTGTGCAGCTCGGCGCGGGACCGATCCGCGTCAGCCGGCTCGGGATCGGCTGTGGAAGTCAGTCCAATGCACAGGGCGCGCCGGCGCTCGAGTCGATGCTCGAGGAATGCTGGGCGGCCGGTTTACGCCACTTCGACACTGCCCCGCTCTATGCCGATGGCGACAGTGAACGGCGCCTCGGCGCGTTCCTGCGCAATCACGACAGCCGCGACTACGTGGTCTCAACCAAGGTCGGACGGCTTCCCGCGCCTCCCGGCGAACGCCGGTTTGACTATTCGACAGGCGGGACGCGCGCGTCGATCGAGGAGAGCCTGACGCGGCTCGGCCTAGACCGCATTGACCTCGTCCTCATTCACGATCTAGATCGGGAGATGCACGCCGACTTCGAGGCACGGTACGCCGAGGTGCTGGAGCAGACGTACCCCGTGCTGGACGAACTGCGGGACTCGGGGACGATCGGCGCGATCGGGCTGTCATCCCGTCAGCCCTGCGTGTGCCTGCGCGTGGCCGACGAGGTCCGCATTGACACATTTATGTTGGCCGGCTCGTACACGCTGCTCAACCACGAGCCGCTCGCAAAGCTGCTGCCGTTCTGCGCTGATCGCGATATCGGGGTGCTCCTTGCCTCGCCCTTCAACACCGGCATCCTGGCCACCGGTTCACCGGCGTCAACGTTCGAATACCACGCACCCTCTCCGGAGATCCTTGCGCGGGTCTCGGCGATGAGTGAGCTGTGTGCACGGCATGGTGTGCCACTCCCAGCCGCTGCGCTTCAGTTCCCGTTGTTGCATCCGGCGATCACCGGCGTGGTGGTCGGCCACCGCATGGCCACGGAGGTGCGGCGCAATGTCGCCGCCATCGAGCAGGTGATTCCCCCAGCGCTGTGGTGGGAACTAAAGGCCAAGGGCCTGCTCCCCGAGGACGCGCCGACCGGCTGAGCGGATCCAGCCTTTTCGCTGATCGAAATCCTTCTTTGTCGCGGTCGACGGGGATTCCAATACTGGGGGCGCCTTGCGCAACGTTCGCGAGGAAAGGGGCAGTTAGTGAAAACCAGTTCCGTACCGGCAACGGATGACCGGGTTCCCGGTCCGCCGCCGGCAGCACCTGAGAATGAGCGGGATCCCGCCTACGCGTTCCAGGTTCGCGAGGTGTCGAAGGTCTTTTCCGGCAAGACCGGCGAAGTGCATGCCCTACGCGACGTGTCCTTCGATTTCGCCGCGGGATCGTTCACCTGCATCGTCGGCCCCTCCGGCTGCGGAAAGTCGACGCTGCTACGCATTCTCGGTGACCTTGAGACGGCCACACTGGGTGATGTTGCGATCAACCTGCCGGCGTCTCGAGTGCCGCGGTCGGCCTTCGTATTTCAAGAGCACGGCGTCTTTCCGTGGTTCGACGTCGTTGAGAACGTCACCTTCGGCCTGCGCATGGCATCGGTCGGCAAGAGCGAACGTAAAGAGAGCGCACGGAAGTGGATCTCCGAAGTTGGCCTCACAGGGTTCGAGAACTCCTACCCGCACCAGCTCTCCGGAGGCATGCGGCAGCGGATCGCCATCGCGCGCGCGTTCGCGACGGGCTCTCCTGCGCTGCTGATGGATGAGCCGCTCGGCTCTCTCGACGCTCAGACCCGGATGCTCATGCAGGAGCAGCTCCTGCGCCTCTGGGAGGCAGAACGTAAGACCGTCGTGCTGGTCACGCACAGCATCGAGGAGGCCCTTTTGCTCGGCGATCAGATCATCGTGATGTCCGCCCGACCGGGCCGGATCAAGGAAGTCATCGATGTGCCCTTCGGGCGCCCTCGCGCCGTGGCGGTCGAGGGCACAGCCCAGTTCGCCGACATGCGCCAGTCGATCTGGGAGTCGCTCCGCGACGAGGTGCAGGCATCGATGAGGTTCTCATGATGCTCGAGCAGACGCAGGCGTCACCCGAACAACTCCGCGCGGCTGTCAACCGCGAATTCACGCGCGAACGCAGCAAGCGATATCGCGACATCATTCTCTCGGTCCTGACCCCGGTCCTGCTGCTCGTCCTCTGGGAACTAGGAGCGCAGCTGGGATGGTTCGACGCGCGGCTGTTCTCGCCCCCGTCGGTCATCTTCGCGACCGGCGCCACCATGATCGCCGACGGCACGTTATGGGACGACGTCCTGCCCACAGTGTTCCGTCTGCTAGCTGGATTCGCTCTCGCCGCGGTCTTCGGCGTGCTTGCGGGCCTACTCATGGGCGTCTGGCGACCAGTGCGCGCTGCCCTGGGACCGTTGTTCACTGTCCTCTACGCGGTGCCGAAGGTCGCGCTACTGCCCCTGTTCCTGCTCATCTTCGGACTAAACGAGATCCCGCGCGTCTTCGTGGTCTTCATCGCCGTGTTCTTCATCGTGCAGATCAACACCCTTGCCGGAATCGTTGGAGTCGACGCCCGCATCCTGGAATCCGCGCGAGCCTACAACGCAACAGGGCCCAAGCTCTTCTGGTACGTCCTGCTCCCCGGTGCGTTGCCGTCGATCTTCACAGGCCTCCGCGTCGCAGCCGGCCTCGCGATAGTCGTTGTGGTCTCCGTCGAGTTCGTCGCCGCGAACAACGGCCTGGGCTTCCTCATCTGGAACTCCTGGCAGCTTTTCCAGCCGGCCACCATGTACGTCGGCCTGATAGCTGTCTCGATCATCGGGGCGCTGACAACCGGGCTCATCATCCTCGCCGACCGCCTTGTCCTCCCATGGAAATACTCCAACAAACCCTCACGAAAGAGGAACAGATGAACAGAACCGCTGTTATCGCCGCAACATGGATGGCGGCACTGGCGCTGCTCACCGTGGGCTGCGGTGCCGATGCTGCCCCCACGTCTACAGGTGAGACGGGACCGGGCGAACTCCAGACCGTGCGGGTCGGCACCGTCCCGCTTTCGCTGTTCGCCCCGCTGTTCATCGCGGACGCTAAGGGCTACTTCGCCGATGAAGGCATCCAGCTGGACATCCAGACGGTGACCTCCGGTCAGGATGCCGTCCCGTTGACCGCAACCGGGCAGCTTGACGTGCTGGTCGCCGGGTTCTCCGCAGGCGTCTTCAACGCCATCGGTGCAGGACTCGACGTCGAGGTCGTCGGCTCCATGGCGCTCACGGATGGGAAAGAAGAATCGGCCGCCTCGCTGGTGGTGCGGTCCACACTCGAGGGCGAGGTAGAGGAAATCGCGGATCTCAAGGGCCGAAACATCGCCATTGCCGGCGGAGTCGGCGGCTCTGGTGCTTACTTCGTCGCGACGATGCTCGCCGAAGCCGACCTGACCCTTGACGACGTCACCCTCGTGAACCTCGGGAACGCGGACATGCCCGCCGCGCTAGCAAACGGAGGTATAGACGCCGGCATGGCCGCGGCGCCGTTCAATTTGGCCGCGATCGCCGATGGCACTGCGTTCCAACTCGCGGTGCCCGAGGAAGGTATGAGCTCGACGGGCGTGATGTACAACGGTGACTTCGCTGAGACGGACCTCGCACAAAAGTTCTTCAGCGCGCTGGCCCGAGGCTCTCAGGATATTCAGGACGGCGCTATCTACGATGACGAGAACCTCGAGATCATCGCGGAGGCGACCGGCCAGGAGCTCGAATCGCTCCGCGAAAGCCCACTCTTCATCTGGCTGCCCGACCTCGCTCCGCTGCCGGATGAGCTTGCGTCGATGGAGGAGATCTGGATGAGCGCGGGCGCAATCAACTACACAGAGCCACTCGATCCCGACAACTACATCGATTCGAGCTTCGCCGAGAACGTCGACAAGTAAGCAAAGCCGGGGTAGGTCTGAGAGAACAGAGAGACCGTGTGCCGTTCCTAACGATGCCGAAGACCCGCCTGCACTTCAACCAGCTGTCTTCCGTGGAAGGAATCTCCCGGCTGAGCACCGACGCCATCGTGCTGGTGCACGGCTGGGCCTGCAGTGCCCAGGACTGGTCCGAATTCGAGGAGCCGCTCGCCCGGCTGGCGCCCGTTATCACCCTCGACCTGCGGGGACACGGCCGCTCGGAAATTGCGAGCGACGGACGGTATTCCCCGCATGCAATGGCCGACGACCTCATCTGCCTGCTCGACCACCTCCTTCTGCGAAGGGTGATCCTGATAGCGCACTCCGCGGGAGCCGAAGTCGCGGCCTCCGTCGCAGTTCGGCATGCCGAACGTGTAGATGCTCTCATCGCCGTGGATCCAGCATTCGGATTGACCCAAAGTGACCTGGGTCGCCTCGCCGCCTCCTCCGAGCGCTTCGCCGTCGAGGATCCGCTCGCGGTGGTCGTCGAGTACTTCGCAAACTTTCCGGAAGAGACCGCCGCGTTGACCGCCCGACACCGCGAGAGCGCGCTCGGAGCGAGGCCTGACGTCGTGCGTGCGATGTTCGACGAGTTCGCGTTCGGGCCCGAGAGCCTCCGGTTCAGGCCGGAGACCGACCACTTCCTGGCTCGCCGCGCCGCTCCGATCCTCGGCATTTACGCGCGAGAGGAGCGCGCCCGACAAGCAGCAGAGCTCCTCGCCCGCCCCGGCGACCGTGTGCTTACCTACGCTGGCTCCGGGCACTGGCCGCATCAGCAACACGCCGACCGGTTCCTCGCCGACGTCGTCGAGTGGCTGGCGGATATCGGCCTCGTCAAAACGGAGCACGAATGAAATATGGGGTGGCAACTATCTCGTTGCACGATCTCGACTGCAGCACGGCTGCGGCCGAGATCGCACAGGCCGGGTTCTCGGGAGTCGAATGGCGGGTTCAGCCCCGTGCCAATTCGATCCTTGATGCGATGCCGGCACACCCCTTCTTGATCGACCATCGAGCGACGGTGGAGCTGACCATCGAGGCCGCGCGCGAGACCGCGACGCTCACGCGAGATCACGGGCTCGAACTCATCGGACTCGGGCCGTACCTCGAGGTCGGTGACGATGAGACCCTAGCGCTCATCTTCGACATGGCGGTGGCGGCCGGCGCGCCTCAGGTGCGCATGCAGGCACCCCGCATGTACCGCACGAACGCGACCTACGGGGAGCTGTTCTCGCGGACAACCGCTTTCTTCCGGAGGCTAGAAGCCGCGGCCCAACGTACGGGCGTGATGGCGCTGCTGGAGATTCATCACAGGACCATCTGCCCCAGTGCGTCGCTCGCCCACCGTCTCCTCTCCCAATTCGACCACTCGTTGGTAGGAGCCATCTACGACGTGGGCAATTTGGTATGGGAAGGATACGAGGATTACCAGATCGCCTTCGAACTCCTCGGGCCGTATCTCAAGCATGTGCACCTCAAGAATGCAGCATACGTTCGGACCAACGGAGGTGGATGGTCACCGATCTGGACCCCGCTCGAGGAGGGAGTCGTCGATGTTCCTGCCTTCATCACGCTGCTGAAGGACGCGGGCTACGACGGCTGGATCTCGATCGAAGATCTCAGTCTGGACCGGACGCCGCTCGCCACGCTGCACCACAACGGTGCTCAACTACGCGAGTGGGGCCTTATTTCGCCTGACACGACATCTTAACTTTGCTGCTGCGGAGCCGAGTAATCGTCAGTGGCGATTGTTGGTGCCGTAGCGCACAACTGGCAACCCTGCCGGCCGGCGCGTAACCGCGCGGCGGGGAAGGCGGCGACGTCCGCGGGACGTCGACCACATGGAGGAGGCCTGCATGAGGGAACGGCAACTGTTCAGCGAGGAGCGGTCGGCGGAGGTGGTCGCGTCGAGCTTTACCGCAACTCCGGATCCGCGGTTGCGGCACGTGCTGACCGCGCTCGTTCGTCATCTGCACGCCTTCGTCAAGGATGCGGAGCTGACCGAGGAAGAGTGGGGCGCCGCGATCGAGTTCCTCACCGCCACCGGTCAGAAGTGCGACGACGTCCGGCAGGAGTTCGTCCTGCTCTCCGACGTCCTCGGGGTGTCCATGTTGGTGGAGACGCTCAACCACCGCACCGGGGGTCTGTCCACGGAGTCGACGGTCCTCGGCCCGTTCCACATGGTGGAATCACCGCCACGGGACCTCGGACAGAACATCGCCCTGGACGGCAAGGGCGAGCCCTGCCTGGTCACGGGCCAGGTGACCGGACCCGACGGTGAGCCCCTGGGCGGGGCACTGGTGGACGTGTGGCAAGCGAATGCCGACGGCTTCTACGACGTCCAGCAGCCCGGCGTACAGCCCGAGCGGAACCTGCGCGGCCTCTTCACCGCGGACGAGAACGGCCGGTTCTGGTTCCAGACCATCGTGCCGCGCCACTACCCGATCCCCGATGACGGTCCAGTGGGCCGGCTGCTGGGCGCCACCGGGCGGCATCCCAACCGGCCAGCACACGTGCACTTCATCGTCACCGCGTCCGGCTACCGCCCCGTCACCACGCACCTGTTCGTCGACGACAGCCCCTACCTCGACTCCGACGCCGTCTTCGGGGTCAAGGAGAGCCTGATCCGGCAGTTCCCGGTCATCGACGACCCGGCAAGGGCGGCTGAGCTCGGGCTGCCCAACCCGTTCCGAACCGTTCACTTCGACGTCACCCTCCTGCCCGCCGATCAGATACCGCCCGCCGCCCAGCCGGCGGAGGTTCAGCCGACGTCGTGACCCGGGCCTTCACCTACCAGGCCCTGCCCATGCGAGTCGTCTTCGGCGCCGGGGTGCTGGCCGACCTCCCAGCCGAGGTCGACCGGCTTGGGCTGCAGCGAATGCTGGTGCTCTGCTCCCCCGAGCAGCAGGACACCGCACAACGGGTCGTCGACGTGCTGGGCATCCGGGCGGCCGGGGTGCTGCCCGAAGCCCGCATGCACGTACCGGTCGAAGTCGCCGTGCGGGCCCAGGAACGCGCCGCAGAGCTGGGGGCGGACGGCTGCGTCGCCGTTGGCGGCGGCTCGGCCATCGGCTTGGGCAAGGCGATCGCACTGAAACACGGTCTGCCAGTCGTCGCCATCCCCACCACCTACGCCGGTTCCGAGATGACCCCGGTATGGGGACTGACCGAGGGCGGGCTCAAACGCACCGGTCGGGATGAACGCGTCCTGCCGCGCAGTGTCCTCTACGACCCGGAACTGACCCTCAGCCTGCCCGCCGAACTGTCGGCGACAAGCGGAATGAATGCCGTGGCCCACGCGGTCGAGGGGCTCTACGCACCCGACGCCACGCCCATCGTGTCCCTGATGGCAGAGGAAGGGGTCCGGGCGCTCGCCGACGCTCTCCCCGCGGTCGTCTCTGACGGCAGCAACCTCGCCGCGCGCGGGGAGGCCCAGTACGGCGCCTGGCTGTGCGGCGCGGTGCTGGCCGCAACGACCATGTCGCTGCACCACAAGCTCTGCCACACCCTGGGCGGCACCCTGGACCTGCCGCACGCCCAGACGCACACAGTCGTCCTCCCCCACGCACTCGCCTTCAACGCTGCCGCGGCGCCGCAGGCCGTAGCCGCGCTGTCCCGCGCCCTGGGGGGAGCTCCGGACCCGGCCCGGGAGCTGTGGGAGCTTGCCGACCGCCTCGGCGCGCCCCGCTCCTTGCAGGAACTGGGGATGGCCGAGGACGACATCCCCCGCATCGCCGCACTCGCCGTATCCAGCCCGTACGCCAATCCCCGTCCGATCACAGTCGCCGGCATCGAGACACTGCTGCGCGCCGCCTTGACCGGCATGCCCCCCTC
>JALZIX010000080.1 GCA_030860025.1 Actinomycetota bacterium | reverse complement strand
CCAGGTTGATCAGCTGCAGCACTCGATCACGAAGGGGGAGTCCGGGGTCGGCGGCCATGGACCGCCAAGCCAACGCAGCCTCCTGAAGCTGTCCGGACTCGAACAGTTCCACGGCACGAGCGATGTCACGGGCATAGGCCTCATGATCCACTCCCACACCGTAGCGCCGGCCCGCAACGATGGCACGGCAACGGGCATCTCTTACTCTCGTGACGGCTACCCCCGGGGTCAGCCGGGCGGACTCGACTGCGTCCCGACCCCAACGTACGGAAGGCGGTGCATTCGTGGCGGAGCGGATCGTCTCGGAACTGTTCGACCCGTCAGCATGGCGCGCGGTCAGCGGATTCGAGTTCACCGACATCACCTATCACCGGCACGTTCTCGACGGGGCGGACCAGCCGGTCGTACGGGTGGCCTTCGACCGGCCGGAGGTGCGCAACGCCTTCCGGCCGGGCACCGTCGACGAGCTCTTTCGCGCGCTTGACCACGCCCGGATGGCCCCTGATGTCGGGTGCGTCCTGCTCACCGGCAACGGGCCCTCCGTACGGGATGGAGGGTGGGCTTTCTGCTCCGGTGGCGACCAGCGGATTCGCGGCCGTACGGGTTATCAGTACGCGAGTGGGGAGACCGCCGAAACGGTGGATCCGGCGCGGGCCGGGCGGCTGCACATCCTGGAGGTGCAGCGGCTGATTCGGTTCATGCCAAAGCTGGTGATCGCGGTCGTACCCGGGTGGGCGGCTGGCGGCGGGCACTCCTTGCACGTGACCTGCGACCTCACCCTGGCCAGCGCCGAGCATGCCCGCTTCAAGCAGACCGACGCCGACGTGGGGTCCTTCGACGGCGGGTTCGGCTCGGCCTACCTTGCGCGGCAAGTCGGGCAGAAGTTCGCCAGGGAGATCTTCGCGCTCGGGCGTACGTACTCCGCTGCTGACATGTATCGAATGGGTGCGGTCAACGAGGTGGTCCCGCACGCGGAGTTGGAGCGCACGGCGCTGCAGTGGGCCAAGGAGATCAACGCGAAATCACCTACCGCACAGCGAATGCTCAAGTACGCGTTCAACCTGATCGACGACGGGCTGGTCGGTCAGCAGCTCTTCGCCGGCGAGGCCACGCGGCTGGCCTACATGACCGACGAAGCGGTCGAGGGCCGCGACGCCTTCCTGCAGAAGCGCGATCCGGACTTCAGCCCCTACCCCCGCTACTACTAGATGTTGATCATCGACAAACCGGGCATCTCCTGCGCGGGCAAACCCCCAATTTGCCGATGATCAACTTCGATTTTGGCCCTACGGTGACCTCCATGACTGATGCAACGACAGCGACCGCCAGGATCGGAGTGACCGGGCTCGCGGTCATGGGCCGCAACCTGGCCCGCAATCTGGCCCGCAACGGCTTCCCGGTCGCGCTGCACAACCGGTCCTACGCGCGGACGAAGAACCTCGTCGAGGAGCACGGGGACGAGGGCACCTTCGTGCCGAGCGAGAGCGTCGAGGACTTCGTTGGCTCCCTTGAGAAGCCCCGGGCGATCATCATCATGGTCAAGGCCGGCGCACCGACCGACGCGGTGATCGACGAGCTGACTCCCCTGCTCGAAGAGGGCGACATCGTCATCGACTGCGGCAACGCCCAGTTCACCGACACCATGCGCCGGGAGGCGGCACTCCGCGAGCGCGGGCTGAACTTCGTCGGAGCGGGGGTCTCCGGCGGCGAGGAGGGTGCGCTGTTCGGCCCGAGCATCATGCCCGGGGGCTCGATAGAGGCCTACGAGCGGCTCGGCCCGGTCTTCGAGAAGATCGCCGCCCAGGTCGACGGCACTCCCTGCTGCATCCACATCGGGCCGGACGGCGCCGGGCATTTTGTGAAGATGGTGCACAACGGCATCGAGTACGCGGACATGCAGCTGATCGCGGAGGCCTACGACCTGCTGCGCGAGGGGCTGGGCAGCACGCCGGCCGAGATCGCAAACATATTCCGGGAGTGGAATGAGGGCGACCTCGAGTCGTTCCTGATCGAGATCACCGCAGCTGTGCTGTCACACAACGACTCCCGTACGGGCAAGCCGTTCGTGGACGTCGTCGTCGATGAGGCGGAGCAGAAGGGCACCGGGCGGTGGACCGTACAAAGTGCTCTGGATCTCGGCGTACCGATCACCGGCATCGCCGAGGCGACGTTCGCCCGCTCGCTGTCCGGGCACGCCGAGCAGCGGGCCGCCGCCCGGGAAGCCTTCGGTGGGGGCACCGGCGAGCCGTGGGCCACCGAGGACCGCGAGGCGTTCGTCGAGGACGTACGCCGGGCGCTGTATGCGTCCAAGGTCGTCGCGTACGCGCAGGGCTTCGACCACATCCAGGCCGGCAGCGAGACCTTTGGCTGGAACATCGATCGCGGCGGGGTGGCGACGATCTGGCGGGGCGGCTGCATCATCCGGGCGCGGTTCCTCAACCGGATCCGGGAGGCGTATGACGAGAACGCCGACCTGACCAGCCTGCTCGTCGCGCCCTATTTCGCCGACGCGGTTTCCGCCGGGGTGCAGAGCTGGCGTCGCGTGGTGGCCGATGCCGCGCGGGCCGGCGTGCCGACTCCGGCGTTCTCGTCCTCGCTTGCCTACTTCGACGGCTTACGGCGCGAGCGGCTGCCGGCAGCGCTGATCCAGGGGTTGCGGGACAACTTCGGCGCGCACACCTATCGCCGGGTCGACGACGACGGTCCCTTCCATACCCAATGGGCCACCGACGAACGGCTTGAATCCCGCGCCTGACCGCGCTTCTGCTCGGATCACCTGAGTGAAGGGCACCTTCTATCGATAGGTTCGCTACAAGGCGTCCTTCACTCGGAAAGGTCGGGAGGGATGAACGTGCTCGAGGTCGACTGGCATGACGAAGTCGCTCTGCTGCGGATGGCGCACGGCAAGGTCAACGCGCTGGACGTAGAACTGCTCGAGGCGATCATCACGGCCTTCGGCGAGGTTGCCGAGGCCCCGGCAGTCGTCCTGACCGGCCAGGGCTCGACGTTTTCCGCCGGCGTCGATCTGCGGCGCATCCTCACCAGCTCGACAGCGGATATCGAACACTTCCTCGACACCCTGTCCCGGGCGATGCTGACTGTTTTCACCCATCCCAAGCCGGTTGTCGCAGCGGTCAACGGCCACGCGATAGCCGGCGGCTGCGTGCTCGCCGTCGCCACCGATGTACGACTGATGTCGACCGGCACGATGGGATTGACCGAACTCAACGTGGGGGTGGCCTTCCCGACGGCGGCGCTGGAGATCGTCCGGCATGCCGCGGGAGCGCACGCTCAGTCCTTGATCCTGTCCGGTCGGCTGATCGAACCGGCCGAAGCCGTCGACGTCGGATTCATCGACTGGGTCGTCGATGACGACGAGCTGCTCGAAGCCGCGCTGGTCGAGGCGCGAAGCCTCGGGCGGGTGCCCGCCGAAACGTACGAGACGACCAAGCGGCAACTCCACGCCCCGGCAATGGCCAACATCGCACGGGAGTACGAGATCTACGATGCGACGGTGAACCGCACCTGGACTTCCGGAACCGGGCGGGTGGCGCTCTCCACCTTCGTGGCCAATCTCAGTCGCCCCGGGAGCTGACCGTGGAGGAATCGATCAATGTGCTCGGTGGTCCCCTCCAGGAATGCTCCAACGACCCGGTGACCGGCTTCTACCGCGACGGATGTTGCAACACCGAAGCCGCCGATGTCGGCAGTCACACGGTCTGCGCTGTGCTGTCCGAGGAGTTCCTTGCCCATCAGCAGTCGGTGGGCAACGACTTGTCCACGCCTCGCCCGGAATTCGGGTTCGCGGGGCTCAAGCCCGGCGACCGGTGGTGCGTCTGCGCATCGCGATGGCGCCAGGCCTACGCCGACGGCGCGGCCTCTCCGGTATTGCTGGCTTCGACGCATGTTCGCGCACTGGAACTCATTCCGCTGGAAGCCCTCAAAGAGCACGCCGCGGATATCCCCAGCGATCTGAGCGACCTCCTCTAGCCCAGCAGGACGACCTGGCCCCTCCTGGCGAGCAGGACCTCTCCGCGGAACTTGAAGTCAGGGGAAGTCGGCGGGTCACCGGTCGGGTCACAGGAACATCAGGGGATAGACCTCGAACGAGGTCGCCAGCTTGACGCCGATGCGGGATCCGGCCATCCGGGCGAAGCCCTCGAGCATCTCCTCGACGTCGGGATGGTTGTCGCCGAAGGACTCGAAATAGAGCTTGTGGGCCTTCAGTGACTCGACCCCGGCGGCGAAGTAGTCCTCGATGTCGACCGCATGAGTGGCTTGCGGGGAACCTCCGGCGGCGATAAGGCGAACACCGTTCCAGGGTTCGAGTCCCTCGTCGAGCAGTTCGCGGAACACCCAGCGGTTCCCGGCATCACGGGCCGCGTCGAGCACGGCCTGGCCGGTCACCATGTGGTCGGCCATGTTCAACATGCCGGGCCCGAAGCTGTCGCGGAAGTTTCCCGTGATCACGATCTCCGGCCGGTGCCGCCGGATCGCGGCCGCGATGGCTCGACGCATCGGCAGCCCGTACTCCAGCACTCCGTCGGGGAATCCCAGGAACTCCAGGTCGGTGACGCCGACGGCCGCACATGCAGCACGTTGTTCCTCTTCGCGGAGCGGGCCGGCGCGCTCCGGCTCGACACTGTCGATGCCCGCCTCACCGCTGGTCAGCAGGCAGTAGGCAACGCTCTTGCCCTGCGCGGTCCAGCGGGCAACGGCCGCTGACGTCCCGTACTCCATGTCATCTGGATGCGCCACGATGGCGAGGCCTCGCTCCCAGTCCTCCGGGAACGGTTCCAGCGGTGGGGGGGCCTGCGCAGGTGTGGTCATGGCCGTGAATTCTGGCTTAGATGCCGTCCTAATCGGGCGAACAAGCCCGACTCGGGAGTGGACGGCTCTGGCTCCGGCGGCAACTGCGCTGCCCGTTCGTGCAACCGCGCTCGTACGTCGGCAGCCGTGTAGGCCCGCCGCGCCCGCTCTTGCCTCGCGAGAATGACCCCAGTGGCGGCCACCCCCGCGACCCCGGCCACGCCGAGCCATTTCCACAGCTGCACCCCGCCTACGCTAGCCCGCTGTGGCAGAGAGTCGGATCAGCCTGGATCACGCGGTCGACCTGACCCGGACCGGTGACGTGTGGCTGTTCCGTGGCATCACGATGGCCGATCGGGCGATCCAGACCTTCACCAACGCGCCGGTCAACCACGTCGGGATGGCCGTCGTGCTCGACGACCTGCCGCCGCTGCTGTGGCATGCCGAACTCGGCAAGTCCCTGCCCGACATGTGGACCGGCAAGCATCAGCGCGGCGTGCAGCTGCACGACCTGCACAACGCCGTCACGACCTGGAACACCAAGTACCGGGCGCGGTCGTGGCTGCGGCAACTCACCCCGGACGTCACGCGGGAGATGGAGGATGCGGTCCTACGGATGATCGCGCGACTGGACGGGCGACCCTTCCCCACCACACTCGGGTTGGTCCGCGGTTGGGTCGCCGGCCGGTTCAGCCACCAGGCCAAGGCCGAGACGATCTACTGCGCGGAACTCGTCGCCGCGACGTACACGGCGATGGGACTGCTCGATACCGGCCGGACGCAGAACTGGTACGACCCGGGCCGGTTCTGGAGCGGGGACAACCTCGGATTGGAGAAAGGCGCCGCACTGGGCCGGGAGATTCGGGTCGATGTCCCGTCGGCCCCGCCGGCTGAGCGGGCCGCTGTCACCAGGTGACCGGCAGCGACTGGACGCCGTAGACGACGGACAGCTCCCGGAACTCGATCTGATCCAGCGGAACGGCCAGCCGCAAACCCGGGAAGCGCCGGACGAGCGCAGGGTAGGCCGCGCGCAGCTCCATCCGGGCCAGCTCGGCGCCGATGCAACGGTGGATCCCATGCCCGAACGCGAAGTGCGATCCCGGCGTTCGAGTCGGATCGAAGTCCTCCAGCCCCG
This sequence comes from Actinomycetota bacterium, assembly GCA_030860025.1. Lineage (GTDB taxonomy): Bacteria > Actinomycetota > Actinomycetes > Mycobacteriales > Geodermatophilaceae > JACCQS01. The sequence continues at coordinate 341 of JALZIX010000080.1, read as the reverse complement.
TACCGAGCGCCTCGTCCCGGTTGGCCGAGGACAGCGAGGCGATCATGATGTCGCCTACCTCGATTTGCTGTCCGGTGGTCAGCCGTACCTGCTGCTTGGCGAACCTCGGGAAGGCGACCTGCACGACCGTGAGGTAACGCAGCATCTCCTCGACCATCGGGGCGATGGCAGTGTCGTCGTCCCGCACGAGCGCGAAGTGCTCGGGGCTGCGCAAGAGCAGCAGCGCGCCCAGCGCGAGCATGCTGGCCGTGGTCTCGTGGCCACCGACGAGCAGGCCATCAGCGAGGCCGGCCAACTCCTCGTCGCTGATCGCGTCGCCGTGCTCACGCACGATCATCCCG
>JALZIX010000077.1 GCA_030860025.1 Actinomycetota bacterium | reverse complement strand
GGTCGCACAACGGTGAACCGATTCATGTAAAGCAGGCAACAGCAGTTCTCGAGAAGATCGGTTGTCAACCGTCGGATCTAGCCTGCGGCACCCACCCTCCGCTGTCGCCACAGGCGGCAGTGGAGCTCTGGCAAACGGGCGCCGAGCCATCCGTGCTGCATCACAACTGCTCGGGGAACCACATCGGGATGCTGGCGCTGGCAGAACATCTCGGGTCGCAGCGGTCGGCGTACATGACCCCCGGTCACCCCGTACAGAATGCGATCTTGGAAGCAATCGGTGCCTTCGCCGGCTTAGCCATCGCCGATGTCTTGGTGGGCATCGACGGTTGCGGAGTTCCATGCTTCGGTACGAGCGTCTACCACCTCGCCTTGGCCTTCGCCCGGTTGATGGAACCAGACCACCTCGGTCCTGCGTGGGCAGCCGCAGCGCATGAAATCCGGACCGCCATGGCCGCCAACCCCTACCTGATCGCCGGCCAGGGACGCCTCGACACCGACCTGATGCAGTCCGCTGACGTCATCGCCAAAGGTGGGGCAAGCGGTGCCCAGTGCATAGGGCTACCCGGCGGGGTGGGGATTGCGCTCAAGATCGAAGACGGGTCCACGGGCCCGCCGCCTTCCCCCGGCGCAGTAGCCACGATCGCGGCGCTCCAACAGCTAGGCGTTCTCGACCCGGTGCAGGTCGCGGCCCTGAGCGCGCATGGCCAACCGGTGTTGCGCTGCTCGACTGGACAGATAGCCGGTGATGTCCGGCCGGTCTTCGAGCTCCTTCGCCACCCACCGATCGCATAAGGAGCTACGAGGACTGGCGGACAGCCCATGCTAGGGCGGCGCGGGCACCGTACTCTGGTCCGCAATGAGCAGTCCGCCTCCTCCGCCGACTGGAGCGATGGAGCCACTGCAGTCGGACCCGCCGACTGTGCCGCTAGAGCGGGTGGATCCATCGCCCGTTCCGGAGCCGAGCGTGCCCGGATCACGATGGTGGGCGCGCAAACGCGTGTGGATTCCGACCGTGCTGCTGGTTGGTTGTGGACTGCTCTATGCCGGTGATCTGCTCCTTGCCGGCGACGACATCCCACGCAACACCACCGTTGGTGGAGTGCTCATCGGCGGCCAGTCACATAGCGATGCCGCCGCTCTCCTCGAAGAGGACCTCAGCACGTCGGTCAGCGCTCCACGCGACGTCTCGGCCGGTGATGCGACCGGCGCAATCAACTCCGCCGCCGCCGGAATCGAGCTGGATGTTGCCGCAACGGTCGAGGATGCGGCGCGGCAGCCGCTCAACCCACTGACCCGGTTCCTGTCGCTGTTCACCGAACGCGAGGTGGCTCCGACGCTGAGCGTCCAGGATGACTTGCTGGATACCGCGATCGCAGGGTTTGCGGCTACCGTCGATCGACCCGTCGTCGAGGGCGCGATCACCTTCGACGGCATCGAGCCGGTCGCGGTCGACCCGGTGCCTGGATTGGAGCTGGACAGGCCAGCTGCGGCGGCGACGTTCGTGGCCGCGGTACGCGCAGACCCGGCACTGAGCAACGACGAGCCGGTGCAGCTACCGGTCGACGAAATCCCAGCCACGATCACAGCCGAGGACGTCCAGCAAGCACTGGACACGATTGCCGGCCCGGCACTGGCCGCCCCGATCCTGGTCAGCGGTCCAGCCAATAGTCCGATGGCCGGAGCGACGGTGGAGATCCCCGTCACCGCCATCGCGGCCGCCCTGCGTTTCACGCCTGATGAACAGGGTCGGCTGGAGGCGGGAATCGATCCGGCCGCGCTGCAGGCGGCGATGGGTGCGGCATTCGCGCCCTTCACGACGCCGGGCCAGGACGCCAGATTCGAAATCGTCAGCGGCGCGATGACCATCGTTCCCTCGGTGGACGGCACGGGGATGGACATGACGCTGCTGTCGGAGGCGATGGTGGGCGTCCTGACCGAGCCGGCGCCGCGACAGGTCGAGGCCACCCTGGGTCCGGCACCCGCTGCCTTCACGACGGAGGCGGCCAACGCGCTGGGGATCACCGAGGTGGTCAGCACTTTCACCACCCACTACACCTCGAGCGCCAGCGGCTCGAACATCCGGACCGTCGCCGCGGACGTGAACGGTGCCATCGTGCTGCCAGGGGAGACCTTCAGTCTCAACGGCTTCACCGGACCACGTACCGAGGCGGACGGGTACGTACCGGCCGGCGTCATCATCGACGGAGAGTTCCAGGAGGCCATCGGGGGAGGCGTGAGCCAGTTCGCAACAACGACCTTCAACGCAGTGTTCTTCGCCGGGCTCGAGGATGTCTTTCACAAGCCGCACTCCTACTACATCAGCCGGTATCCGCCTGGTCGGGAGGCGACGGTCTTCTACGACTCCATCGATCTGGTGTTCCGCAATGACCACCCGACCGGGATCTACATCGAAACGTTCTGGGAGCCTGGTTCGCTCACGGTCACCTTCTGGGGCACCAAGCAGGTGGACATCGAGTCGGTCAGCAGCGAGCGGTACAACTACCGCAGTCCGCAGCGGCAGGAGAAGCCTGACGACGGCAAGTGCGTTCCGTCCGGCGGCTCGGACGGCTTCGACATCACCGTGACCCGGGTCTTCCACGAGCTGGGCACCGGAACCGTTCTGCGGACCGAGGACTTCGTGACCCGCTACAACGCCCAGCCGCACGTCGTCTGCGTTCCCGTGCAGGCACCTGGCAATGCGCCTCCCACGACCCCGGGCCTACTCCCGCCGGATCGCTCGCCTGCCAAGCAGCCCAGATTGCTCGGGTCCGCGCGCCGCCACGCCATACGCGGGATCCAGCCGCCGAACAAGCCGGTTCGCTCCCTGACCGGCACTTTGGCGACCCGCAACGGGAAGGTGGGGTGACTACATTCGGCGGAACCAGGGAATATGCACTGGTCCGACGAGCACATTCGACGATCCAGGAGGCCACCGGTGACTGACCCGAGGAACGGCGGCTCGGGGTGGCCGCCACCCCCCGTCCCGCAGGGTCAGTGGCCACCGCCTCCCCCTCAGTCGCAGCCTCCACCGGCACCGCCAACCCATCACTTCACGCCGCCGCCAGCCTTCCCCGAGTGGGCCACCACGCCACAGTTCGAAGGCCAGCCCACCGCTGCGCAGCCGCGCCTCGCGCAAGAGCCGTACGCGCCCCAGCCGTACACGCCCTATGGACAGCAGCCCTTCGGCGGCGACTCCGGTGCTCCGTGGTGGGCCGGCCAACCTGGCCAACCAGAGCACGGTGGTCCCCGACGGAAGAAGAGCAACACGCGCCGGTACGGCATTCTCGCCGCGATCGTGATCGCGGCCCTGGTCGGCGGTGGGCTGTACTTCTTCTTCCGCGGCGAAGACATCACCTATCAGGGCAGAGACATCGTCGAGCCGGAGAAGGTCCTGGCCGACGCCGAGTCGAGGCTGAACGGCATCGTGGACGAACGCCACGGAGCCACCAACGACGAGACGTCCTGCTATTTCGTAGCTAAAAACGCGGAGACCACTGACATCGAAGATCGGGTCGTGTGCGGGCCGGTTCTCTTTGTCGACGGAGATGAGAATGAGCCGTACCTCACGTTCCCACTGACAGTCAGCAGCGGGGATGCCGACGCCCGGGTGACCGTGGCCGCCGAGCCGGACAGCCCCGACCCCAGCGCGCTGGCCAACCCCGACCTCCTACGTCGGCCTGACGGAGCCGCACCACCGGCGGGCAGCGGAGGCTTGTCGGTACCGGATCCCCCACGGGCAGCGGAGGGCGCCTTCACCGAGGTTCCGTACGAGAGCATCGAGTTGGACTCCACGCCGGCCACCGCTCGCATCGGTAGCCCAACGATGAGCATTGGCGTGCCGCTGGTCGGGCAACCCGCGCGGTACGGGCGGGGCGACGACGCCCGTCGCCCGGCCAAGGGCGAGATGTTCGTCGGGTTCGAGCTCGTGAGTGGCCCTGGGGAGACCGGACCGGTGGGTGGGTTCAGTATCGCCGTCCAGGTAGGGGAGGACGACCCGTTGCCGCTGCCGGCGGAAGTCGACGTCTCCGCAGAGCCGGTGCAACTGGTGATCTCGGTCCCGGAGGACAGCGACGAGGTCACCCTCGTAGTGACCGAAGGGGCCCTCGTGCAGAAGTTGTCGTTGACGACCGGCGAGCCCGATCCCGGCAATGTCGCCGTGTGGCAGCGCACCAACCGCACCCAGGCGGTCGGCTTCTCCCAGGGCATCACCATCCGGGCCAGTCAGCCGGGGTTCGTCACCGAGGACTTTCCCTCCACGCTGCAGGTCAACGAGGTTGTCCTCACCTATTTCGCCGGTCCCAATCTGGATCGCGCTCCGTCCGCACCCGACCGGGCATTCCTCATTCTGGATGCGGGGTTGAACATCGACGGGCAAACGGATCTGGGGCTGGACCCGCCGTATTGGACCCTGACCCTGCCTGACGGGACCCTGCTGCTCGCCGGTGACCTGCACGATGATCCGACGAGGATCTCCATCGCCTTTGACGTGCCAGCCGACTTCACCACCGGCACCCTGAGTTTCGGCGGTGCACTGACAACTGGCGGGCTGACCCTGGACACGCTCGGCGTCATTCTGCAGATCCCGGTCGCCATCCCAGAGGGCTGACCAACGCGGATGGATCAGCCGACGGCAATGCGCCGGGCCACCCGAAGGCAGCCCGGCGCGTGTGCCGTTGGTGTAGCGGTGAAACTGACCAGGAGATCAGCGAGTGAGGCTTCTCCTGTTCCTGCCCATCAGCGACGCGGTGACCATGACGAGAATCGCCGCGACCACGATGCTGATGATCCAGCGGATCCAGTCGACTCCGGGGGTCTCCTGCACACCTAGCGCGGCAGCGACGTACCACCCGATCAGGACTCCGGCAATTCCGGCCAGAATGGTCGCCCAGAGCGGGGTGTTGTCTTTGTCGCCAGGCGCTACCAGCTTGCCAAGCAGACCGATAATGATGCCGGCGACAATCACACCGAGTACTTCCATGTCACGTCCCTTCCAAGACGTACGCACCGTTCAATGGCGAACGCTGCCCTACGAGGATGCCCGATTCTCCGGCGAGGTAAACATGCCACGCCGCGGACCACATGCAGTTTACCGATCATGAAACACGCTCCGAGGCAAGCGCCTCTTTGATCTTAACACGACCACCCTTACGTAGTAAGGCTCCGGCATAGATCCGACCGCCCACTCGTACGACCGTCACGATGGCTCCCAGCATCAGGCTGACGGAGACCAGGATCTGCCACCAGGGAACGGATCCCGACGACACCCGTACCGGCATGACCATCGTCGACAGCGGGGGGACAAACGACGTGACCGTAGCCAGCGCGCCGTTCGGGCTCTGACCGGCGGTGATGGCCAGAAAAAGCGCTGCCACCAGGAGCAAGGTCAACGGCAGAAGAACCGTCTGCAAATCCTCCTGGCGGCTGACGAGCGCTCCGCACGCAGCGAACAGGGCTGCAATGAAGGTAAACCCGAGGATGAACCACCCGAGCACCTGAAGAACAGTCATGATCGCCGCCCCCGGCAGCGTGATCAGATCGAACCTGATCGCCCCAGCCAATCCCGCGGCACAAATGATGAGAAGTTGCGAGAAGGCCAGCACACCGAGGCCGTTGATCTTCCCCGCCAACAGTTGCCACGGTTTCACTGTGGCCAGCAAGACCTCTATGACCCGGCTCGCCTTCTCCTCCACCACGCCCTGGGCAATGAACTGCCCGAAGAAGATCAGGAGCGCGTAGAGCAGCAGAACCGCGAGGAACGCGACGAATGCCCTCTCGTCGGCCTCGTCGGCCGCCGGTTGCAGCGGGGTCACGTCCAGCGACGCCGGCGACAGAACCTCCGGATCCAGGCCAGCATCGGCGAGGCGCTCGCCGATCACCAACCCGTTGACCGCACTGTTGATCACGGCTGCGAGGATCTCGTCCAGCGACTCCTGCACCACAACCGTCTCGGCGTCGATGACGGCGACGTCGACCGCCTCGTCCTCGACTGCCTGACGTGCCGCCTCGTCGCCGTCGTATTCGATCACCTCGGCGGCAAGGCCGAATGCCTCTGCCTGCTCTCGGATCGCGTCGGAAAGTTCTTGCGGCCCACCGGATATGCCTACCGATACGTTGCTCTCCCCGGATTGGATGAGGACTTGGAACACGACCGAGCCCAAGATCAGGACGAGGATGAAGAGGGAGGACACGATGAAGCCCTTGTCCTTGAGTCGCGAGACGATCTCTCGCTTGGCGACCAAACCCACGATGCGCGCACTGGTCATGGGTAGGTCGTCACTACGGTCGTAACTGGAGCCCGATTCCTCGCTCGGCGCGCTGGTCTCGGTACTCCTCACGCGGCCACCACCTCCCGGAAAATCTCCACCAGTGTCGGTTGGCGCCACCCGAAGTGCGTGACTCGTCCGGCCTTCATCGCGGCAGTGAGCACCTTCTGGTCCCGGCTGGGGTCATCGAGGTGCAGCAGCACTTCGCCTTCTCGCTCGGATTCGACTTTTGCGAAATCCAGACCGCGGGCCCAGCTACCGTCCGAGTCCGCAACCACCACGCGTAGCTGACGGTCGGCCTCGCGTTCGCGCAGTTGCTCGACCGTGCCCGAGGCCACGATGCGGCCACCGGCCAGGATGCCGACCGCATCACACAGCCGCTCCACCAGATCGAGTTGGTGGCTGGAAAAGAGCACCGGGACGCCGCGGGCCCGGCGCTGCGCGAGGTTGGCGGCCAGTGCGTCAACGCCGGTCGGATCCAGTCCCGAGAAGGGCTCATCGAGGATCAGAACGTCTGGATTACTCACCAATGCCGCGGCCAACTGCACCCGTTGCTGGTTGCCGAGGGAGAGCTTCTCGAGTGCGTCCTTCGCCCGATCTTCCAGCCCCATCCCCTCGAGCAGCTCGCGGGTCGACCGCTTGGCCGCCAGGGGGTTCATGCCGTGCAAGCGGGCGAAATACTCCAGTTGCGCGGACACCGGCATCTTCGGGTACAGGCCACGTTCCTCAGGCATGTAGCCGATCCGGCGGCGGACCTCGAGATCGACCGGCCGTCCACGCCACCGCACCTCACCGGCATCGGCCCGCGCCAAGCCCAGAGCGATGCGCATCGTGGTGGTCTTGCCGGCCCCATTTGCCCCGCAGAAGCCGAACATCTGCCCTGGCTCGACGGTGAAACTCACGTCCTCCAGCACCAAATTCTTGCCGTACGCCTTGCGCAATCCGTCGAATTCCAGCATGTGGCCACACCCTAGTCAGGCCGCGATCGCATCCCGAAGTAGGTCTGCCGCAACGTAGATCGTGTGCACTTCAACCACTTTGATGTGCGTCGCGGTACCGCCACAAGTTCGGCACGGCGATCGCCGCCGCCACCATGGCCAGCACGATGAACAGTCCGCCGCTCACCATTGTCGCCGGGATCGTCCAGGTGGCGGCCATCGCTCCGGCCCGCAGATCACCGAGCCACGGTCCACCGGCAACGACCACGATGAATACGCCCTGTATCCGGCCGCGCATGGCGTCGGGCGCCCCGGACTGGAGCATCGAGCTACGCAATACCGCACCGACCGCGACGGCCCCGATCGACATCGCCGAAAACAGCCAGCCCAACGCGTTCGATGAGTCGGCGAAGGTGGTGTCGGCCAGTTCGGGGAATACCGCCCGAGGCATGCCGAAGACCATCGCGATGATGTCGACCGACAATGGCTGGAATGGTGGCGCTCCGAGTCGGCGCGTTGACGGCGAAGCAGGCCGATTGGCAGAACACCAGCAGCCAGAGCACCCACAAAGACCCGCCACCGGGAAGGAGTGACTGCAGGAACAGGCCCATCGCGGTCACGCGGCTCCGGAGGCGGTGATCAGCAGCAGCAGGCGGCGGTCGATCGCGTCGGCGATAGCGCCGCCGAGAAGACCGGGCACCTGCAGCGGCGAGGTGTCGACTGCCAGCCACCGGATCCAGTCCAGTCCCTTCACGGGGCGAGGCGCTCGGTGATCCACCCGTCTTCGGACCGCCGAAACCGCAGCCGGTCATGCAACCGGTTCTCCCGGCCGGCCCAGAACTCCACGACCTCGGGGCGGACTCGGTATCCCTGCCACCCGTTCGGTCGGGGCACGTCGCCGCCCTCCGGGTATGCGCGGGCCTGCTCGGCCCAATCCGCTTCGAGTTCGGACCGGCCGGAGATGACCTGGGACTGACGGCTGACTCGGGCAGCGATCCGCGCGCCGTACGGCCGGCTGGCGAAGTAGGCATCCGACACCGCCTCCTCGACGACCTCCACGGGCCCGCTCAGCCGCACCTGGCGATGAATGGGATGCCACGGAAACACCAGCGTCGCGCGCGGGTTGTCGGCCAGTTGCCGCCCCTTGGCCGAATTCCCGTTGGTGAACACGACGATGCCCGACTCGTCAAAGGACTTCATCAGGAGGAGCCGAGCATCCGGCACCGAATCGCGGTCGGCGGTCGCCAGCACGACGGCATTGGGCTCGGGGATTCCTGCGGTCACCGCATCGTCGAACCACCGGCTGAACTGCTCGAGCCACGTACCGGCCAGTTGGTTCTCGGTGAGCCCCGTGTCGGGGTACTCGATGCGCAGGACTCTGGGCTGCGGCGAGGGTGATTCTGAGCTCACTGCCTCATGCTCGCAGCCTTGTCACCCAGCCAGCGTTGCGGGTGCGCGCACTTCGGCACCGGCGGTTCCGACAAGAGTCCGAGCGCGCTTCGCGCGCGTTGCCCGGGTACGTTTATCGGGTGCCTGACGACTTCGTACCCGGTCTTGAAGGCGTCGTCGCCTTCGAGACGACCATCGCCGAACCGGACAAAGACGGGGGATCACTTCGTTACCGCGGAGTGGACATCGAGGACCTCGTCGGGCAGGTGACGTTCGGCAACGTCTGGGCCCTGCTCGTCGACGGGAAATTCGGGCCGGGGCTGCCGCCAGCCGAGCCGTTCCCGATCCCAGTACACACCGGCGACGTACGGGTGGACGTGCAGGCTGCACTGGCCATGCTCACCCCGATCTGGGGTTACCAGCCGCTGCTGGACATCTCCAACGACGAGGCCCGCGACCAGTTGGCCCGCGCCGCGGTCATGGCCCTGTCCTACGTCGCGCAGTCAGCCCGTGGGATCGGCATACCGATGGTCCCGCAGAAGCGGATCGACGAGTGTCGCACCATCGTCGAGAGATTCATGACCCGTTGGCGTGGTGAACCCGACCCGCGCCACACCGCCGCCGTGGATGCCTACTTCACCTCGGCCGCCGAGCACGGGATGAACGCGTCCACCTTCACCGCCCGCGTGATCGCCTCGACCGGCGCCGACGTCGCCGCGGCAATGTCCGGTGCCATCGGCGCGATGTCCGGACCGCTGCACGGCGGGGCGCCGGCCCGCGTGCTCCACCTGCTCGACGATGTCGAAAAGGTGGACGACGCGCGGACCTACATCAAGCAGCTGCTCGACCGAAAAGAACGCCTGATGGGCTTCGGGCATCGCGTGTACCGGGCCGAGGATCCTCGCGCGCGCACCCTGCGCAGGGCCGCCGAGGAGCTCCGGGCGCCGCGGTTCGAGGCCGCGCTGGCCTTGGAGAACGCCGCCCTGGCCGAGCTTCGCGATCGCCGCCCAGACCGGCCGATCGAGACCAATGTGGAGTACTGGGCGGCAGTCGTGCTCGACTTCGCCGAGGTGCCGGCGCACATGTTTACTTCGATGTTCACGTGCGCGCGTACGGCTGGCTGGTGCGCGCACATCCTCGAGCAGAAGGCCACTGGTCGCCTGGTCCGTCCGTCGGCCCGCTACGTGGGTCCCGACCCACGCTCGCCCAAGGACGTCGAAGGCTGGGACACCATTCCGCATCAGCTCGAGATGGCCGGGAACTGACGCCGGGCATGGGCATTGCAATACCGACCGAGTTCCTGCCGGTCGATGGCCGCTTCGGCTGCGGCCCGTCCAAGGTCCGACCAGAGGCCCTGGCTGCACTGGCCACCGAGGCCGCCGGGCTCATGGGGACTTCGCATCGGCAGAAGCCGGTCAAGTCGCTCGTGGGCAAGGTGCGCGCTGGATTGGCTGACCTGTTCTCCCTACCGGAGGGCTACGAGGTCGTGCTCAGCAACGGTGGCACCACCGCCTTCTGGGACGCCGCCGCATTTGGGCTCATCCGGGACAGGTCGGCGCACGCCACCTACGGCGAGTTCTCTGCCAAGTTCGCCACGGTGACCCGCGAGGCACCGTTCCTGCAGGACCCGGTCGTCACCGCCGCCGAGCCCGGTTCGCTCCTGTTGCCACTGGCCGCCGAGGGCGTGGACGCCTACTGCTGGGCACACAACGAGACCTCGACCGGCGTGATGGCCCCGGTCGAGCGCCCCGCTGGTGTTGGTGACGAATCGCTCGTGCTGATCGATGCCACCAGCGGCGCTGCCGGGCTGCCCGTCGATATCGCCCAGACCGACGTCTACTACTTCGCACCGCAGAAGGGCTTCGCCGGAGACGGTGGGCTCTGGATCGCGCTGATGTCGCCGCGCGCCTTGGAGCGGGTCGCTGAGATCCAACGCAGCCGGAGATGGATGCCGGCGTTCCTGGACCTGTCCATCGCCGTGGACAACTCGCGCAAGGACCAGACCTACAACACCCCAGCGGTCGCCACGCTGTTCCTGCTCGCCGACCAGATCGACTGGCTTGCCTCGCTTGGGGGCCTGAAGGGCGCAGTGGCCCGTACGCGGGACTCGTCCTCCCGGCTGTACGGCTGGGCGGAGGCGTCGGCCTACGCCTCGTGCTTCGTGCCGGCCCCGAGTGCCCGCTCCTACGTCGTCGCCACGATCGACTTCGACGACTGCATCGACGCGACAGCCGTTGCCGCGGCCCTGCGCGCGAACGGGATCGTGGACACCGAGCCGTACCGCAAACTCGGCCGCAACCAGTTACGCATCGGCATGTTCCCGGCCGTCGACCCGGAAGACGTGACCGCCCTGACCCGGTGCATCGACCATGTGGTTGCTGAACTCAACTAGAGCGCCCCGCAGCATGGCCTGGGAAGGGGGCGCGTCGCTGCGGCTGACTGGGTCCGCGCGCGGCTAGCCTGCCTCTGAGGGGCATCACCCCAGTGGACGATGCCCGTTCTTGGAGGGAAAGCATGCGCACGTTGCGATTCGTCGAACTGGCCGAGGACGGCGCGACCGTGATCCTGGCCCCTGACGTACCCCAGGCAATCGACAACGGCGAACGTTTCGCTCTCGTGCTTGATGAACGGCTGCGCGCCGCCTCACGCGGCGACGTGACGCGCCTCGGGCAGATCGAGATCGACGTCGGCGCGGACCTTCCGCCGCGTGAAATTCAGAGCCGTATCCGCGCCGGTGAGAGCGCCGAACAGGTCGCGGCCTCCGCGGGCATGCGACTGGACCGCGTCGAGCGCTATGCCTACCCCGTGCTCCAGGAGCGCAACAGGATGGTCGAGCAGGCGCGGCTGGCACATGTGCGGCTCCGGGAGAGCCAGCCAACGCTGCCATTGGGCGAGTTCGCGGCCGAACGCCTCGCCGTCATGGGTGCCACCGACAGCCGCTGGGACGCGTGCAAGTCGGGTGCCAAATGGGAGATCCGGCTCGGCTGGCGGGCCGGACACCGCTCGGGCATGACCCGTTGGGAGTACGACCTGGCGACCCGGTCGGTCAGCCCGCTCGACACCGAGACCAACGAATTCGCCGAAGGAACCCGTTTGGTTCGCGTGGTCGAGGACGCCCCCGCTGAAGGCATCAACCACACCGAGCCCATCACGGCGCTGTCGGTGCCGCCGGCTCCCCGAAAGGGTGATGCCCGGTCCTATCGAGGGGCTCCGGTGGACATCCTGCTCGGCGGTGGCGCTCAGGTCCCACCGAACACCACGACCGAGGACCCAGAAGGCGATGCCCGCGCCCATGACCCGCGGGCTCGGATCCCGTCCTGGGAGGACATCGTCTTCGGCGTACGCCGCCCGGGATAAGCAAAAGCCATCGCCTGCGCGGTGGTCGGCGGCCACTCGCTCAGGAGCTAGCGGCCGCGAGGTACAGCGCGCCCAACCCCGGAAAGCCCCACGGAACAGAGTTCAGACGCACTCCACCTCAACCACGCGACCCGCCGGCAAGGAACCAGCCCGAATCTCGGATCACCCGCGAAACCGGGTGCCGACGACGCAACCCGCGCGCACCTCGTACCCGTCGTTGGTGCGCACTTTCGTATCCGAACCAGCCACGCGGCAGCCGGCGTTGACGCGCAGCGAGCCAACTCCGCCTTCTGCCCGCAGCAAACTCGATCGCCAGGGTCAGAGTCGGCACGTAGCCTCGGATTCACTATGTCCGCGACCCCCGCGGCGACTCCGAGACTCGCCTCGCTGAAGCGGTTGTGGCCATACATTCGGCCCTACCGCGGGTTGTTGCTGCTCACCCTCGTCGGTGCACTGGCGGCCACGCTGATCCAGGTCGCGATCCCGCTGATCACCAAGGATGTCATCGACGGCCCGATCGCCGACGGCGACAAAGCTGGCCTGGTGCCGCTGGGCCTGCTTGCCCTCGCCTTCGGAGTCATCGAAGCATTCATGTTCTTCCTCCGTCGCTGGGCGATGACCAAGAGCAGTTTGGCCATGGAGCGCGACATCCGCGACCACATCTACCGACACCTGCTGAGCTTGCCGGTGGCCTTCCACGACCGGTGGTCATCAGGTCAGTTGCTGAGCCGCGCGAGCTCGGACGTGTCCTCGATCCGGCGCTTCGTCGGCTTCTCGGCGATCTTCCTCGTGGTCAACATCGCCAGTTGCATCGTCATCATGATTCTGCTGATTGGCATCTACTGGCCGCTGGGCATCTTCATCGCAGTCGCCGCCATACCGCTGATCATCATCGGCATGCGCTTCGAGCGGCGCTACAACGTCGTCTCCCGGCAGGCGCAGGATCAGCAGGGCGAGGTTGCCACCGACGTCGAGGAGTCGGTGCTGGGCATCCGGATCATCAAGGCCCTCGGCCGCAGCGGTCTGGTCTTCGACCGCTTCGACGCCAAGGCGGTGAAGCTGCAGCGCACCGAACTGGGCAAGGTGAAGCTGCTTGCCTTCATCTGGGCCGTTTTCGAGTTGCAGCCGCAGTTGGTCCTGGCCGGAGTGCTCGTCGGTGGCTCGCTGGCGGTGGCCGGCGGCGCGATGACGATCGGGACGCTGGTCAGCTTCATCGCCCTCTTCACGGTCATGGTGTGGCCGATCCTGTCCATCGGTTGGTTGCTCGCGTCGACCTTGGAGGCCGGTACGGCCGCCGACCGCATCTTCGAACTGCTGGATGCCGAGCCGACGATCGTGGACACCCCGGGGGTACGCGAGCAGCGCCTTGGTGCAGGTCGGCTCAAATTCGAGGGCGTCGGCTTCCGGTATCCCGACGCCAGCGCGCCCGTCCTGCACGACATCGACTTGGAGATCGTGCCCGGTGAGACGGTTGCCCTGGTCGGCGCCACCGGGTCGGGCAAGACGACCCTGACCGCGCTGGTCCCTCGGCTCTACGACGTGACGGCCGGCAAGATCACGATCGACGGCATCGATGTACGTGACCTACCGGTCAGCCAGTTGCGCAGCGCAGTCGCGACGGCTTTCGAGGACGCGACGCTGTTCTCGATGAGTGCGCGGGAGAACCTCACCCTCGGTCGCCCAGGCGCATCCGACGACGAGGTCGCCGAGGCGATCGAGATCGCTCAGGCCACCTTCGTCCACGATTTGCCGTGGGGCCTCGACACGCGGCTCGGCGAGCAAGGGATGAGCCTGTCCGGCGGGCAGCGTCAGCGACTCGCGTTGGCCAGGGCGGTGCTGGGCCGCCCGACGGTTCTGGTCCTCGACGATCCACTGTCCGCACTCGACGTGCACACCGAGTCCCTTGTCGAGGAAGCCCTGCGTCGAGTCCTGGTGGGCACGACTGCCCTGGTGGTCGCTCACCGCCCTTCGACGGTGCTGCTCGCGGACCGCGTCGCCCTGCTGGACGGCGGCACGATCACCCACGTCGGGCTGCATTCTGACCTGCTTGCGACGGTCCCCGCCTACCGCTCGATCCTGTCAGCGCAAAGCGATAGCGACGAGGAACTCGCCGACGACGACCTCCAGATGGACGAAGAGGTGCGGCGATGACCTCCCCGAACCCCGATTGGCGCGGGATCGCCACCGAGAACGTCGACGACCTGCCGTCCGAGGCGGGTGTCTTCCTGCGCGACCGCTCCCGTCGCCTGCTGGGCGAACTCCTCCGGCCGCACAAGCGCAAGGTGCGCTGGCTGCTGATCGTCATTCTCGTCCAGAATGCTGCCTGGCTGGCTGGGCCGTGGCTGGTCGGACTGGGCATCGACAACGCGCTACCGGCGCTGATCGATGGTCGCGTGTGTCCGCTGATGGTGATCGGTTCGGCCATGCTGGCCGCTGCCGGGCTCGACGCGGTCCTGCGCTACTACTTCCTGCAGCGCACCGGGTGGATCGGGCAGCAGATGCTGCTCACCTTGCGCCGGCGGGTGTTCGCTCATGTCCAGCGTCTGCCGCTGGCCTTCCACGAGCGCTACACCTCCGGGCGGGTCATCTCCCGGCTGACCTCCGATGTCGATGCGCTCAACGAGTTGCTCGACGAGGGCTTGGACGGCTTGCTGACAGCGCTGTTCTCGATCACCACGATCGGGATCGTGCTGATCGTGCTGGATCCGCCGCTCGGGCTGCTCACCATGCTTGCCTTCCCGCTGTTATGGGCCCTCGGGCGCTGGTTCCAGAAGAACTCGGCCCGGGCTTACCGACGTACCCGCGAGACCGTCGCGCTGGTGATCGTGCAGTTCGTCGAGTCGCTGGGCGGCATCCGCGCGGTGCAGGCCTTCCGGCGCGAGCCGCGTGACGAGCAGATCTTCCGCACCCTGAACGAGGACAACCGAAAGGCACAGGACCGGGCGTTCTGGTTGATGTCGATCTTTGTCCCCGGGGTGCAATTGATCGGCAATCTGGTCACCGTCGGGGTGCTCATGTACGGCGCCATCCGGGTGATGGATGGCGACATGCAGATCGGGGTCCTGACCGCGTTCCTGCTCTACGTCCGGCGGTTCTTCGATCCGATGTCGGACGTGGCGATGTTCTACAACTCGTATCAGGCAGCGGTGGCCGCGCTCGAGAAGCTTTCCGGAGTCCTGGAAGAGGCCTCTAGCGTGCCGCCGGCCGCGGACCCCGAGCCGCTCGCGGAACCGCACGGGGATGTCCGCTTTGACCAAGTCGTGTTCGGCTACGGCGAGAGCATCGTGCTGCCACATCTGGATCTGCACATTCCGCAGGGCCAGACGGTCGCGCTCGTGGGGGCGACTGGTGCAGGGAAGTCCACTTTGGCCCGATTGGCCGGTAGGTTCTACGACCCGCGTGGCGGGTCCATCCGACTCGACGGCGTGGACCTGCGGCACCTGTCGGACGAGGATCTCCGCCGGGCCGTGGTGATGGTGACTCAGGAGAGCTTCCTGTTCTCCGGTTCGGTCGCGGACAACATCGGGTTCGGGCGCCCGGAGGCCTCCCGCGCGGAGATCGAGCGGGCGGCGCAGGCGATCGGCGCCGACGAGTTCATCCAGAAATTGCCGGAGGGTTACGACACCGACGTACGCAAGCGCGGTGGTCGCCTGTCCGCCGGGCAACGCCAGTTGGTGTCCTTCGCCCGTGCGTTCCTGGCCGACCCGGCGGTGCTGATTCTCGATGAGGCGACGAGTTCCCTTGACGTGCCCAGCGAGCGGCTGGTCCAACGGGCGCTACGCACGATCCTTTCCGACCGAACGGCGATCATCATCGCCCACCGACTGTCCACAGTGGAGATTGCCGACCGGGTTCTAGTGATGGACGTGGGCCGGTTGATCGAGGATGGCTCGCCGTACGACTTGCTTGCCGGATCTGGCCGCTTCGCCGATCTGCACACCGCTTGGCGGGACAGCCTCGCCTGAGCAAAGCAGGGCGTGAGGTCCGTGGAAGAATCGGCTCATGCCACCAGCTGTGTACATGCCCAAAGACGGCGTCCGCGTCGGTACGTACCTGACCTACGAAGAGGCACAACGCGCGGTGGATTACCTATCGGACAACAAGTTTCCGGTTGAGAACTCCAAGATCATCGGATCTGACCTGCGGATGGTCGAGACGATCACCGGGCGCCTGACGTGGGCCCGCGCGGCACTCGCCGGCGCCGCCAGCGGCGCCTGGTTCGGCATGTTCGTCGGGTTGCTGCTGGGCCTGTTCGCGCCGGCCGGGCGCGAGCTGCTCACTCTCGTCCTGTTCGGGCTCCTGTTCGGCGCAGTCTTCGGGTTGGTCTTCGGCCTGAGCGGATACGCGGCTACCCGGGGCAAGCGTGACTTCACGTCGAAGAGCCAGGTTGTGGCGAGCTCGTACGACGTGATGTGTCCGGCGAGCCATGCCCAAGAGGCCCAAGAACTCCTGGCCAAGCTCAGCCTCACAAACCCGACCTGAGCCACCACAGCTGAGCCCGTCTGGAGTGAAGGACGCCCTGGATCGAACCTATTGACACAAGGCGTCCTTCACTCCAATGAAGTTAGGTTCAGAGCTGCGGGGCGAAGTGGGCAAACGCGATCGCGGCGGCGGCGGCCACGTTCAGCGAATCAACCCCCGGCCGCATCGGAATGCGTACCTGCAGGTCCGCCGCCGTTATGGCCGCGTCGGACAGGCCCGGACCTTCGGCACCGACGAGTACGGCAATGCGTGGATATCGCCGAGGATCGAGGTCGCGCAACGGACCCGCATCCGGGCGTGGCGTCAGGGCCAGCACCGCGAAGCCGGCCGCCTGCGTCTGCGAGATCGCAGCAGGCCAGGCCGCGAACCGAGGCGAGGATGCAAGCTCGGTGAACGGGACGGCGAGCACATGCCCCATCGAGACGCGGACTGCCCGCCGGTAGAGGGGGTCGGCGCAATTCGGTCCGAGCAGCACAGCATCAACGCCCAGTGCTGCGGCATTGCGAAAGATCGAGCCCAGATTCTCGTGGTCGTTCACGCCCTCCAGCAGCGCGATCAGCCGTGCGGCCCCGATGATCTCCTCGACCGGACGCGCTGGTAGCCGGTCGGCGCTGGCCAGCACGCCCCGGTTGAGGTGAAAGCCCACCGTCTGCGCCATCACCTCGGCCGAGGCGAGGTACACCGGTGCCTGCACGTCGTCAAGCCCAGCTGCCAATGCCTCGATCTGCTGGGCCACGCCGAGCAAAGCGCGTACGGGGTACGGCGAGGCGAGCAGGCGCTGTACGACCGGGACCCCCTCGGCGATCACCAGCCCCTGCCCCCGCGGGCGATCCGGCCGGCGGTCGGCGTGGGCGAGGTCGCGGAAATCGCTCAACCTCGGGTCGGCCGGATTGGAGATCTCGATCGGCTGGCCCACGGTCTCATCCTGCCCCGGCGCGACCATCCTGCCGCCGGAATGTGGGCTAGACGCGCTGTACCTCCCCGTTGGCCGGCGGAGTGTGGGTCGGCCGCGCTGTACCTCGGGTGCATCGAGAGATCACAGCTTCATCACGCGGGACGTTTCGGGACTGTGCGAGACCAAAATACTCGCCGAGACTGACAGGGTTCAGCGACGACGCCGGGCCTCGACGCCTGGACTGTCACAGACATCGCGGAGGTGGCCGTTGCCCTCGATCGTGGAGGACCGGGTCAACGTGCCGGCGACCGGCCAGACGTTCCTGGCCCCGCAGCCAGCGCTCGCCACTGACGGCGGCGATCGAGACAGTCGACCGCCGCGAACTGCCCGTGGCCTGCTGCTGCTCCCACCTTGGATCCGGGCGCCCGTGCTCGGCCTGCGCCAGCCCGGCGCCTTCTTCGCAGTTACGGTGGCCGCCGCAATCCTCGCCTGTGCGGCGGCCTCGGCGGCGCTGTTCCTGTCCTCGGCGAGTTCGGCATCCCTCCAGCAGCAGATCCGTGACCGATGCGACAACGCCGCCTATCCCATGATCGGGACGGCTGCCTACCTCGGGACGTCTTTCGACGGGTCACCGCAGCCGCAGTTCACCCCGGAAACCGACCGGGCTTATCCCGAGGCCCTGGCCGCTCAGGGAATGCAGAGCAGGCCGGTCTTCATCGGCGCCAACTCCGAGCTGACCGAGAACGGCGCGCCGCCCGCTGCGGGGCAGAACGCCCACTTCGTCCGCCCGTTCTACCGCCCTGGCGCGGTGGACCAGATCACCGTGCTCGACTCTGGCCCGGGTGAGGGCATCTACGTTCCGTCCTTCCTCGCCGACTACGCCCAGGTCGGCGTCGGGGACACCATGGAGATCGATGGGGCCACCGTGCCCGTGGTCGGGGTTTACCAAAATCTGTACGACGAGCCGGTCCGCCCGTTCTGGTGCTCATACAGCGACCTGTACAACAACGAGACCAACGCCAACACGCCGCCAGCGGACATCGTCATCGCGACGGACGAGACAACGTTCTACAACCTGGCCATCGCCCACGACAACACCAGCACTGAAGGCGGCTTCGGCTTCTTCACCGAGACTTCCGCCCGGATCTGGGAAGTGCCGGTCGACCCGAACACGGTGACCAGCACGTCAGCCACAGAGAGCATCGAGCGGCAGGACGCTGCATTACAGGAGGCGAGCAGCGTCTCTGGAGACGACGATCTCTTCTGGAGCTTCCAGAGCGAGGAACTCGGCACCCTGCTCGAGCGCTCCCAGCGCCTCGAGAATGGCCTGCGCGGACCGGTGATCCCGACGGCGGTGGCCGGCACGATCCTGGCGATGCTGCTCGTTGCCGCGGCAGGCAGTTACTGGGCCGATCGCCGGCTTCGCGAGGTCCGCCTGCTGTCCTCGCGCGGTGTCGGGCCGGGTGCGCTCGCGCTCAAGGCCGCATTGGAGCTGGTCATCCCCGCTGCCCTCGGGACGGTCGGCGGCTACTACCTGGCGCGGGGCCTCATCGCCCTGGCGGGGCCGGCGGACGACCTGGATCCAGATGCCCTGGGCAGCGCGATCATGACCACCGTCGCCGGCTTCCTCATTGGGCTCATCCTGCTCTCCACGGTGGCCGGCATCCGGTCGCGGAACTTCACCGAGAAGCCGATCGGGCACACGCGTTCCCGGCTCAGTCTGGTCCCGTACGAGCTGATCCTGCTCGGCGCTGCCGCCTACCTCTGGTGGCAACTGCGTGGGCAGGAGGCGGTTGTTTTTGACGGTTCGGTCGCGCAGGTCAATGGGCTATTGGTCTCCTTCCCGCTGCTGTTCCTGGCCGGTGCGGCGGTTCTGGCCGTACGGCTGATCGTGCTAGTCCTGCCCGCGCTGCGACGCCGCGCCCAGAACTGGCCGCCGGCAGCGTTCGTCGCGGTCAACCAGCTGACCGCTAACCGGGTGGTCAGCGCCAGCCTGCTGGCCGCCCTGTGCCTGCCGATCGCCGTGCTCACGTACTCGGCCACGCTCACCGCCTCCAGCCAGCGGACGGTGGAGAGCAAGGCCTTGGTCAGCGTCGGTGCCGAGCGCGCGGTGACCACCTTCGGTGACCTGGAGGCGACGCCGACATTGGACGCAGCCGGGACGTTCGTGGCGCGATACCAGGATGCCTTCGTCGACGGCGCTGACGCGACGGCGCTCGGGGTCGATCCCGAGGACTTCGCCAGCGTGGCCTACTGGGAGGACAGCTTCGCCGACCAGGATCTGACGTCGCTGCTTGCCATGCTGAGCGAGCGCAGGGACGGTCGAATCCCCGTCATCGCAGCTGGTGGTGTGCCGCTGGGTCCGATCACGCTGCAGTTGGGACGGACCCAAGCGCTGGAGATCGACGCGGACGTCGTCGCCGTCGCCGACGTGCTGCCCGGGCGGCGAACTGCCGAACCGCTCCTGCTCATCGATGACCGGCTGGTCGAGGAGGTGCCGCAATCGGCGAACCTCCGCTTCGAGGTCTGGACCAACGATGATCCTGAGCCGGTCGCCGAGGAGATCCGGGAGCAGGGCGCTCGGTTGTTCCGGGTCTTCACGACCGCCGAGGTCTTCGAGCTGGCCAACTTCCTGGGCGTCTCGTGGACCTTCGGTTATCTGCAGGCACTTGCGGCCTTCGTCGGCGTGATCGCGATCGGCGGCCTGTTGCTCTACCTGGAGACTCGTCAACGCAAGCGCACCGCCTCGTACGCGTTGGCCCGGCGGATGGGGCTGTCCCGATGGGCGCATTTCCGGTCGTTGCTCGCCGAGCTGGGCAGCGTCCTGATGGTGGCGGCGGTCGTCGGCGCGAGCCTCGCGGGTGCGGCCATCGCCATGGCCTATCGGCGACTGGACGTCGACCCGATCCGAGAACCGAGCCCGCTGCTGGCCATCCCCTGGATCACCCTGGCGGCCATCGCAGTCGCTGCCGTGGTCGTGGGACTGGTGACGGCTGTGTACGCGCAGCACCGATCCGACAGCGTCAATCCAGCGGAGGTGTTGCGCCTTGGCGGATGACCGGCCTTCGGGCCCAGCCTGGGAGTTCCACTGGGGCGACCCGTCTTTCGACGAGGGGGCCGACGGCGTTAGCGGCGGCCGCGGGGACGCGGGCGTTCTGCTCGCACCGGGTCGTCGGGCAGCGGCGTCGGTTGCCTCGGTCGGCAAGGTCTATTGCACTGCATCCGAGCAGGTGGATGCACTCGTCGACGTCTCGAAGGACTTCCCGCGTGGGCGGATCACCACGATCGCCGGGCCGTCTGGCTCCGGGAAATCCTCGTTGCTGCGAATCCTTGCCTGCGTAGACCGACCCACGACGGGGGCCGTGCTGGTCGAGGGCGTCGACGTGGCGACGCTGCGGGTTCGGCAACGGCGAGCGCTTCGACGCTCCTCGGTGTCGTACATGTTCCAGAATCCGATCGACAACCTCATCGACTACCTGCCGGCTCGCGAGCAGGTTCGGCTGGCCTCCCGGCTGCGTGGCATCCGGACGAGTTCGGACGAGATCGAGCGGTTGCTCCGCGTGCTCGGACTCGACCATCGGCTTCGGCATACCCCGCACCAACTCTCGGGCGGCGAGCAACAACGGTTGGCCGCGGCGTGCGCGGTCATCGGGCATCCGGCGATCGTGATCGCCGACGAGCCGACCGCCGAACTCGACTCGGCGGCCGCCGATCGGGTTTTGGAGGCGTTCCGCGATCTACGAGCCGAAGGTGTCGCGTTCGTGATCTCCTCGCACGACCCCAGGGTTGTGGCCATCGCCGACCATCTGCTTCGGCTCGACCACGGACGGGTGGTCGAGAACACATGAGGCGCCGAGAGGGCGGGAGCATCGCAGCGAGGAACGAGCGAGGAGCGGAGCGACCGGTGAGCGGAGCGAGCGAGGCGCACGAATGATCCGGCATGGGTACTTGATCGATGCGCTGGGACTGGTGAAGTCCTATCGGCGCGACGCCGAGACGGTGCATGCGCTGCGTGGGGTCAGCTTGACGATCAGCCGCGGGCAAGTGATTGCGCTGATCGGGCCGTCCGGTTCGGGGAAGAGCACGCTGCTCAATGTTCTCTGTGGCTGGGAGCACGTCGAGGCCGGTGAACTGCTTCTCGACGAGTCATTGGGTGCTGCCAAGCCCGAGGATCTGCCGTGGGGCCGTGTGGCGCTCGTACCGCAGGCTCTCGCGTTGCTCGAGGAGCTGACCATTCTGGACAACGTCCTGATGCCGGCTCGCCTCCAACCAGCGTTGCGGGTTCGGGCCGCCCGAGGCCGCCGGTTCCGACAAGAATCCGGGCCGCCTGCGGCGGCTCGGTTGTCCGGTGGCATCAAGCCGAGCATGGCGAGGGCACGTGAGTTGATGGCGGAGTTCGGCATCGACCATCTGGCCGCTCGGTATCCGGAGCAGGTGTCTCTGGGTGAGCAGCAACGTACGACGGTGGCCCGGGCGTTGCTGTTGCATCCGATGGTTGTGCTTGCCGATGAGCCGTCTGCGCACCAGGATGCCGGCTGGTCGGACGTCCTGTTCGCCGCGTTCTCCCGGCTCGCCGCCGAAGGCTCAGCCTGCCTGATTGCGACCCACAATCCCGTCGTGTGGGAGCGCGCCAACACCGTGCTTGCCATGCGCGACGGAGAACTGGCGACGCACAACACCCAGACCGCTGCGGTCGCCCCACGTTAGGGCGACCGTTCCGTTTGGCGATCGGTCCGGCTCAGCTCCAGGACCCGCGCTGGGAGTCCTGCGCCTGCCTGGGCTCGGGCTCGAAGTAGGTCCGGATGCCTGCCGCACGCTCGGCGAGCTGTCTGTCGAACTGCTTCTCCATGGTGCGCTCCTCATCACCGAGCGACAGTCCGATTGCCACCATCAGGAGGACCCCGATCACGCTGATGCTGACGATCAGCGGGAGTAACAGATCGAAGGCCCGCACGCCCGGTGGCAGAGCCAAGCTCTGGTCGTCTCGCACCTGCAAAGCGGCCATGCCGGTGTAGTGGACACCAGTGATTGCCAACCCCATGACGAGTGCGGCGCCGGTCGACACCCAGTGTCCGTGCACTCGCATGCTGAACCACAGAGCAACGGTTGCCGCTACTACCGCGATCGCCACCGATGCGGCGACGATGAGCGGCTTGTAGTCGACGTGCCCGTCAGTGTTCAGCGCGAGCATGCCCAGGTAATGCACGCTCGCGAGTCCGAGCCCGGTGACCACCCCTGCGCCCAGTAGCGCCAACGGACGACGCTCGGCGAACCCGACGATGAACAGGCCGACCCCGACCACCACGACTGCCGCTACCGCACTGAGCACTGTGAGGTTGACGTCGTAGCGAATCTCCACGCCATCGATCCGGAAGCCGAGCATCGCAAGGACATGCGCACCCCAAACTGCGGCGCCACCCATGGACAGCGCCGCCAACCCGAGCCATGCGGCACGTACTCGCCCGGTCGTTCCGCGGGCGCGGGAAGCGCAGTGCAAACCGAGCAAAGAGCCAGCGCACGACAATCCAAGGGCGAGGACTGGGGTCACGGGGCCGAAGGCGAACTGGCTTATCTGGGCCAAAAGACGTCCTTACTCAAGGGCGGGTCCCGAACCAAGATCGATCATGATGCTAAGGGGTGTCGACCAGGTGAGTTTCATAGTGGTCTGGCCAGCTCACTGGCTCGTTTCGACCCTGTTTCCTGGACGTTTCTCTGCACGGCGCCGTTGTGGGCGGGCTCGCCCGTGCACGGACCAAGACGCCTCACCAGCCAGGCGGCCTTGTGCGGGGCTGGGTCCCTAGGCCGGGGTTTGGATGTCCGCCCGCCGCCGCTCCGACAGCGCCGGCGGGCGGACTACCAGCTCGGACGAAGTCGGCACGGTGATCGGTTCCGGCGATCGCAGGAAATTTGGTCGGAGTTCGAGCTTGACCCCCGGTCGCGGCAACACGTGGGGGGCCAGGCGCAGGCCGCGCCGACGAAACCCGATCAGACCGAAAGCCAACGCGGTGGCCGCAACGATGGCTCCCCCGCCGATCAAGGCCACTCGGGCACCGAGGCTTTCGCCCATCCATCCAATGATCGGCGCCCCCACCGGCGTACCGCCCATGAATGCCATGAAGTACAGCGCCATGACCCGCCCTCGCATGGTCGGGTCGATCCCAAGCTGTACGAACGAATTGGCGGCCACCATGAAGGTCAGCGCCGCCGCGCCGGTCGGGATCAGGACGATAGCGAAGGCGAGGTAGGCAGGCATGAAACCGGACACCAACTCGAACAGGCCGAAAACCAGCGCCGAGATGTACAGCGTCCGGTGACGCGGCCGACCAACCCGACGAGTCGAGAGCAGCGCTCCGGTGAGGGACCCGACGGCAAAGGCAGTCGAGAGCAGCCCGAAAGCCTGAGCCCCACGCCCGAAGACATCGGTCACCATCAGCGCCATCGTGATCGAGAAGTTCATGCCGAACGTCCCGACGACGAAGACCAAGAGCATCGCCGACTTGATCTCGGGATGATCGTTGACGTACATCAGCGCCGCACGTAGCTGTCCACTGGCGCGCGGGACCGTGGGGGCTCGGAACAGCTGGTCAGTGCGCATGAAGTGCAGCGCGAGAATCGTCGACAAATATGTCCCGGCATTCACCAGGAACACCGGTCCGGTATCGTCGCCGGCGGCCGCAATCATCAGCCCGGCTACTGCCGGTCCCACCAGCCGAGCGGCATTGAAGATTGCCGAATTCAGGCTGACCGCGTTCGCCAGATAGTCGGTACCGACGATCTCGGAAACGAACGCCTGACGGATAGGCATATCCATCGCCGCCGCCACGCCGAGGATTCCGGCGATCAGGAAGACGTGCCAGAGCTCAGCCAGATCGGTCATCACGAGGATGCCCAGCGAGAGCGCGGCCAGACCCATAGTCGCCTGCGTGACCATCATGAGCTTGCGCTTGTCATACCGGTCAGCCAGCACCCCGCCGTAGAAGCTCAATGCGAGGATCGGCGCGAACTGCAGCGCCGTGACGACACCCAGCGCCAGCCCGCTGCCGGAGAGCTGCAGGACCAGCCAGTCCTGGGCGATGCGCTGCATCCAGGTACCGGTGTTGTTCACCAGATTGGCACCGGCGTAGAGCCGGAAGTTCCGGATCCGCAGCGATCGGAATGCACCAGTAGGCGCCGCAGCAGCCTCGGTCACAGCTCGAGCAGCCGCTCGATGATCGCGCTGGCCCTACGGAGCTGTTCGCGGTCTTCCGGATCGAGTTCGTTCAGCCGCTGGGCCAGCCATGCCTCTCGCATGCCGATCTCTTCGTCGAGCAGATCCCGGGCGCGGTCGGTGACCTTGACGATGACCTGGCGTCCGTCGGTGTCGTGCTTGGTCCGCGCCACCAGGCCGGCTGCCTCGAGGCTAGCGAGGACTCGAGTCATCGACGGCGGCTGCACCCGCTCATGAGATGCGAGCTCCCCTGGAGTCATGGGCCCCTTGGCCCGCAGGGTCGACAGAGCCGCAAGTTGGGTCAGGGTCACCGAGGTGTTGGCCCGCTGACTGCGCAACCGGCGCGAGAGTCGCATCACCGCCAGGCGAAGGTCATGCGCCAGGGCGGCGGTGTGCAGTGTGGTCTGTCCCATTCCAATCGTTAGCTTACCTTACGATCGGAGTATCCCGCTCAGCCGATCAGTTGCTGGATCGGCTCGATGAAGAAGTAGACGGCGAACAAGAGAGCGGAGAGCCACATCAGCGGATGGATGTCCGTGCGCCGGCCCATGGCCAAGCGCAGGACGACAAAGCTGATGAAGCCGGCGCCGATGCCGTTGGTTATCGAGTAGGTGAACGGCATCAAGGCCATCGTGAGGAAGGCCGGGATGACGAGGGACAGATCGTCGAACTGGAGATTGCGGATCTGGCTCACCAGAAGCGCGCCCACGACGACCAGCGCCGGTGCCGCCGCCTCGGAGGGAACGATGGCAGCCAGCGGCGAGAGGAACATCGCCACCAGGAACAGCCCGCCGGTCACGATGCTGGCGATGCCGGTACGGGCGCCGTCGGCGACGCCTGCCGCCGATTCGATGTAGGTCGTGTTGGACGACACACTTCCCGCTCCCCCGGCAGCAGCAGCCACCGAGTCGACGAACAGAACGCGGGTGGCTCCCGGCAGCTTCCCTTCCTTGTCGAGCAGGTTGCCCTCGGCGCCGACGGCGACGACGGTGCCCATCGTGTCGAAGAAGTCGGCAAGTAGCAGCGTGAACACGATCAGCAGAGCGGCCAGTGCCCCGATTCGCCCGAACCCGCCGAACAGGGAAAAGTTGCCGACGATCGACAGGTCTGGAGTCGCCACCACGCTGTCCGGCAGGGTAGGCACGGTCAACTGCCACCCGTTCGGGTTCACTCCATCTGGCGAGAACGCCGGACCGATCTTCGCGATCGCCTCGACGATGATCGCGATGATCGTCGTGACGACGATGCCGATCAGGATGCCGCCGCGTACCTTCCGGGCGACCAGGACGGACATGATCAGCACGCCCAGGACGAAGACGAAGACCGGCCAGCCGTCCAAGTTGAAGCCGTTGCCCAGTTGCACCGGTACGACCGTGTTGGCCTCGTCCGGAACGCGCTTGACAAATCCGGCATCGACCAGCCCGATCAGGGTCAGGAAGAGCCCGATTCCCACCGCGATCGCAATCTTCAGCTGTTGCGGGATCGCCCGGAAGATCGCAGTCCGCAATCCGGTGACCACCAAGAACGCGATCAGGAGCCCTTCCAAGACGACCAGCCCCATGACCTCGGGCCAGGACAGCTGCGTCACGGCCAGTACGGCGACCAGGGCGTTGAGGCCCAGGCCGGTGGCGAGGGCGAACGGATAGCGACCGACGATCCCCATCAGGATCGTCACCACGCCGGCGACCATGGCGGTGGTGGCCGCGACTCCGGCGAAGGGCAACGTGGTGCCGTCCACGTCCTCGCCACTGAGGATGATCGGGTTGAGCACGATGATGTAGGCCATCGTGAAGAAGGTGACGACGCCCCCGCGAATCTCGCGGCCGTACGTGGAACGCCGCTGGCTGACCTCGAAGTAGGCGTCGAATCCGCTCTTGGGCTTGATCGCCGGACCGGTGTTGACCCGCGGGCCGGTCTTTGTGCTGAGTGGCGCATCGAGGGTGGCAGTGCCCGAACGGGAGCGCCGAACACTGGGCAGCCGGCGCCGTGGGGCGGCTACCGCGGCGACGCCCTCATCGGCGTCTGCGTCATCGACAGCCAATTCTCCATCGCCGGCAACAACATCGTCGTCGACAAGATCGTCGTCGTCGGCAAGGTCGTCGTCGTCGGCAAGGTCGTCGTCGTCGGCGGCGGCGTCGTCGTCGTCGTCGTCGATGTCGGCAAGGCCATCGTCGACCTCGTCGACGGGACCGGCTTCGTGGCTATCTGATGGTGCGGCTGTCTCGTCCTTGTTGGCGTCTCCGGGACGCCGACCTGAGGGCGGAGTGGACGCTGCGATGTGGCGAACGGACAACGTAACCTCGGTTCTAAGGAGGGTGGCTGAGCAGCGAGCATCCTGTCACACCCTTACAGTGGCTGGGTGTCTCCTGCGTTACTTCCTGCGCCGCCACCGCGGGAGATCAACACTGTGCGGGTCGCGGTGATCGGAACCGCGTTGTCGTTGGTCGGCTTCCTGGTGCTGCTCTTCTTCATCCCCGCGCTGCGTCAGGCCGACGCGATGGTCTGGCTCTGGTCGTTCCTGGCCGCGTTCGTGGTCGGCCTGTGGGGGCTCGGCATCGCGATCTGGCAGGGCAAGACCCGCCCGGGCACCCGGAAGAGACCTCGCTGAGCCTGCGCTGCAGAGCACGACCAGACAGATGAAAGCCCTCTCACCTTCAACTCATAGTCGTCCCATGTGCACAGCCCAAGGTGGTGTCAGAGCCGGACAGAGGGTCCGGCGCCATCGAAAGGAATGTGACATGGCTCGCTCAGGAATCTTCACCGCCGTTTCTCCCGCCGCCACCGGCTTCCTGGATCTGACCTCGTGGACGCGACGTCGGCGTCTGCGTCGGCCTCGCCCGCCGCGCACCACCAACTGATCCAGCATGCCCACCCCGAACGGCCCTCGTCTCGACCGGCCGGCCGCAGCACCATCTGGCCAGTCCCCGAGACGGGGGCCGTTCGGTGCGCGGCCATGGACCGCCCTACGACAGGCCCTGGCCCCGCTCGGTGAGAAAGCCGGACTCGTCGCGGCCGCCCCCCCGGTCCCCATCCGAGAGATCATCCGTCGATTCTGGCCAGATCTACGCGCTGACCGCTGGCTGCTCCTGCTCGGCCTGGCTGCCGTGGCAGCACTACCCGCCGTCATGACCCTCGAGGTCTGGCTGTTTCAGATCCTGGTCGACAGCGTGCTCGTACCGCAGGTACTCGGCCCGCTGGGCTGGCTGGCCCTGGCCTATCTCGCCCTCAACCTGGCTTCCGGCGGCCTGTCGTACACCGACGAGTACGTCGCGGCCCGGGTTGGCGGAAAGTTCCTCGTACGACTGCGCTCACGACTGTTCGGGCATGTGCACCAACTCTCGCTACCGATCCTGGACCGCCGTCACCTCGGTGACCTGGTGGCGCGGTTGAGTGGCGATGTCGCGGCGATCGAATCGCTGTTCGTCGGCGGGCTGACCAGCGTCGTCTCCGCCACCTTCCAACTCGTCTTCTTCATCGGCGCCCTGCTTCTCCTGGACTGGCAACTCGCCCTTGCCTCGCTGGTGCTCGCCCCACTGTTCTGGGGTACGGCTCGCTTCTACGCCAAGCGACTCAAGCGCGCATCGCGGGAGAAGCGCCGGCGAACCGGATCATTGTCCTCGATCGCCGAGGAATCGTTGTCCTCGGCGGCCCTCGTCCAGAGCCATGGGCTGCAGGCCCAGGAGGCCGCCCGATTCACCGCCCAGGCGCAGGACATCTACGACGCCGAACTGGCTGCTGCCAAGCTGCGTGGGCTGTACCCGATCGTGGTCAATCTGTTCGAACTTGCCGGGATGCTCGCCGCCATCGTCCTCGGCGCCTGGGCGATGGCCGACGGGCGGCTCACGCTGGGCGGTCTGCTGGCGTTCCTCGCCTACCTCGGCATGCTCTACCGGCCCGTTCAGGAACTCGGCGACGTCGTCGGCCTGATCTTCACCGCCTCCGCCGGAGCCGAACGAGTGCTGGAGTTGCTCGACACGCCAGCAGGGGTCACCGACCGGGGTGGTGCTCGCGCCCTGCATCGGGTCCGCGGTCGGCTGGACCTCGAAGCAGTGACCTATCTGTATCCGGACGGTGCGGCCCCGACCCTGCACAGGGCTAACCTGCGCATCCATCCAGGCGAGGTTGTAGCGCTGCTCGGGCCCAGCGGGGTGGGCAAATCCACCGTGGCCAAATTGCTCGCCCGCCTGATCGACCCGACCGACGGTGCCGTCCGCCTCGACG
Organism: Actinomycetota bacterium; assembly: GCA_030860025.1. Lineage (GTDB taxonomy): Bacteria > Actinomycetota > Actinomycetes > Mycobacteriales > Geodermatophilaceae > JACCQS01. Next base: position 14,171 of record JALZIX010000077.1, on the reverse strand, counting down.
GCCACGACGTACGCGACCTGCAGCTGAACTCGGTGCGCGCCGCGATCGGCGTCGTGCTGCAGGAAACCCTCGTCTTCGACGCCAGCGTCCGGGACAACCTCCTGCTCGGGCAGCCGGCGGCCACGGAAGCCGAGCTGAGGTGGGCGCTGGAGGAGGTCGACGCCTTGGGTTTCGTCGCCGCGATGCCCGGTGGCCTGGACGCACGCATTGGGCAGAAGGGCAGGTCGTTGTCAGGCGGACAACGTCAGCGGATCGCCTTGGCCCGCACCCTGCTTCGCGACTCCCCGGTCCTGGTGCTCGACGAGCCGACGAACGGGCTTGACTCGGCCACCGCTGCGCAGGTGCTGCCGCGACTGCTGGCCGGGCGCACGTCGGTGCTGATCACCCACGACCCAGAGGTGGCGGCAATGGCCGATCGCACGTTGTACATCGAGGCCGGGCAGATCCACAGCGGTCCGGCCACCAGGATGCAAGACCCCGCAGTCGCGTTGCAGGTCGCACGATGACCGCGGCATCGGCCCTGACAGCGCACGCGCCGGACGCGGAACTCGCTCCTGGCGTGACCGTTCTGCAACTGCTGCACCAAGGGCGCCGCATCAACGTCTATGACGCATGGAGCAGCGAACGCGGTTGTCGCGTAGTGGCAAAGGCGCTGGGGCCGGATCACCTGAGGGACCTGAAGGGGGCCCGGCAGTTGCGCGCCGAGGGCCGAGTGCTCAGGTCGCTGAACCACCCGCACATTGTCCGCTGGTACGAGACGATCCGCGAACCTTCGCCGGTCTTGATCCTGGAAACGATCTCCGGGTTCACCCTCAACGCGCTACTCGAGGAGCATTGGCGGCTGCCGATCCGAGACGCCTTGCACCTCGGCCTGCATCTGACCTCGGCAATCGGTTACCTGCACCGGAAGGGATGGCTGCACCTGGACCTGAAACCGTCCAACGTCGTAGCCGAGTCCGGCCGGGCCAAGCTCATCGACCTGTCCATCGCCCGGCGGCCGGGCAAGGGAGTGGCCGGTGCCGGTACGCCGGGCTACCTGGCCCCCGAGCAAACTCTGGGACAAGAACTGAGCCCCGCCACGGATGTGTGGGGCATCGGTTGCCTGCTCTACGAGGCAATCGTCGGTGAATCGGCGGTTCCGCACCAGGACGGCACGTCCACGACCATCAGCAAGCGGCCCAGCCATCTGGTCGCACTTCCGGCACTACTCAAGACCCGGCGCCGGGTCCCGAGCCGGGTAGCGGAGTTGATCGACGCAGCGCTGCGCTTGAACCCGGCCAAGCGGCCGACCGTTGCCGAGTGCGCAACCGTGCTGGCTGAGGCGCTGGCCGTGACCGAAGTCCCGCACGTGGGCACCTAGGCGCCCGGTTCGCTTTGCTGATCCCCGGGCCAGCGTTGCGGGTTTGGTTCCGTACGGGGCCGGTACCGTCGACTAGTCGACGGGCAGGATGTCGAAGTCGTCGGTGTTGTACGAGGGACCGGCCTCGGGCGGGACCGGCTCGATCAGCGCCTCGGAGTGACCGCCACAGCCGTAATCGGCACTGACCACGTGACCGTCAGCCGGTGACATCACATTTGCGCATGCACCGAAGAGCAGCCGCATCGACCCGGCGACGGGCAGAAAGTACCCGCACGAGGCGCACTCCCCGGGCGCATGTCGTGCCATCGCCGTGATCGGCCCGAACTCGCCGGTGTGCCAGCGATCGGCGGCATCCGTACGACCCTCGCGCGAGAGCACTCTTACCCGGCCGACGCCAAGCTCGAACGCGATCGGCTCGACACCCGGATCCTCGGCGGTGGGATCGTCGCTACCCAGGTAACTCGGGACCAACCTGACGTCGTCCGGAGCGGTTGGCATGACGTCGGAGACGCTGAGGTCGCCGGGCAGGATTCGCTCGCTCCACGGGACCCACGCGGGGGCCATGATCGCGTCGTCGCCCGGCAGCAGGACGACCTCGTCCACCGTGATCTTCTTGCTGCGCGGTGCCCTGGCCAAGGTCACTGACCACTGCCAGCCGCGATAGCCCCGGCCAGTGCATTCGAACCGATGCGTGACGAGGCGTTCGGCCTCGGCCTCAGCGACCACGCCGAGCCAATCGCCGACGGTATCCCCGCCCAGTTCTACGGCTGCTACCCGCGCATCGTCGACACCTTCGCGCAGCACGGCGTCAACGGATGCGTCGGGACTTCGGGTAGTGGTTGCAGGACTCACCGGGTCATCATCCCCGATGCACGACCCACTGTTGCAAGATGGGTTCATGGCTCGGGGATTTCGGCGCGGTGACCCCGCTGCCGACCGCGATCAGATGAGGCGCCCTGGGCCCGGGCGCCCCGCACCCGAGGCCCCGATGCCCGTCCGCAGCGACACCGCTCCCATCCCGTACGAGCGATCCGGTACCGAGCCGATGCGGCTGCGCGATCCGAACAGCCGTCCTCGCCCACGCGCCGGCCCGGCGCGGATGACGGTGACCCGAGTAGCCGCCGCGCGGACGAGGGAGATCACCGGCAACACAGTGCGCCGGATCAACGCTGCCAGCCGCGCGGACGGGGCCGGAGACACCGGGCTGTCACGCCTGCTGTGGACCTCAGCGCTCAACACCGCCGGGGATGCGCTGATCGCGGTCTCCTTGGCCGGCACTCTCTTCTTCGCCGCCGCCGTCGACGCGCAGCGCAGCAACGTCGCGCTCTACCTGCTGATCACCGTGGCACCGTTCGCAGTCGTCGCACCCTTGCTCGGGCCGGCGCTGGACCGCCTGCATCGCGGGCGACGGGCGGCGCTGGCGACAAGCCTGGTAGGACGGGCACTGCTCTGCTGGATCATGGCCGCGAACTACGACAACTTCGCGCTCTATCCAGCCGCCTTGGGCGCGATGATCCTGTCCAAGGGTTTCGGCGTGCTCCGGGCGGCCGTGGTTCCCCGGGTTCTCCCGCCTCAGCTCCCGCAGGTCGCTGCAAACGCGCGGCTGTCCATCTTCGGGCTCATCGCAGGGGCGGTGCTTGGCCTGGTCGGGATCGCGATCGCCAAACTGCTCGGTTTCGGCTGGGAACTCGGATTCGCCGCCACCGTCTTCATCGTCGGCGCGGTGACCGCGCTTCGCCTTCCGGCCCATGTCGAGACCAGTGAAGGCGAAGTGCAGGCCCGGGTGATGACCAGCGGCCAGGACTCGACCGGGCGACTGGACCGTCGGGCGCTCGGCCTGCATGTCATCACCGCCCTGCGGGCCACCGCCGCGCTGCGCGGGCTGGCCGGCTTCCTGACCATCTTCATGGCCTTCCTCATCCAGGCCAACGTCGGCACCGACTGGGCCGGCAACCTCACCCTCGGCGCGGTCGCTGCCGCCGCCGGCCTGGGAAGTTTCGCCGGCACCGCGGTGGGCTCCCGGGTCCGGGGTACAGACAAGCCAGATCTGCTCGTGCTGATCTCGACAGGCATCGCGGCGACCGTAGCCGTGCTCACGGCCTTTACGTACAACATCTTCATGGCCGTACTCATGGCCCTCGTTGCCGGCATCACGAACGCTCTGGGCAAATTCGCCCTTGATGCGATCATCCAACGGGAGGTTCCAGAGTCGTTGCGCGCCTCCGCTTTCGGGCGCTCGGAGACCCTGTTGCAGCTGGCCTGGGTCTTCGGTGGTGCGCTCGGGATCCTGCTCCCCACGATTGGCTGGATCGGGTTCACTGTCGCGGCGGTGCTGCTGGTGGTCGCCTTCGGGTTCACCCTGTACGGGCGCAACCACCCCCGCGCCATCCGGGTCAAGGATCCGCGCAAGGCCCCAGGTGGCCCACCTCCCGGTCCACCGGAGTCCCAGGTCTACCAACCGCCACCGGTGCCGCACACCAACCCGCTCGACCCGGGCACGCGCCCACTGTCCGACCCGTACGCGTGACTCGACCGTCCCGCGGGTGGCTGCTGTCCGCGATCAGCCTCGTCCTCATCGTGTCGGCGTGCTCCTCCGACGCCGCGCCGACCGTCTCGGTGACGGTGGGAGACCAGCAGATGGATGTCGAGGCCACGCAGTACTGCCTCGACGGAGAGGGCAAGCGCTACGCCGTCACCCCGCAGGTCCTGCAGGTCGAACCCGACGAGACGATCCTGATCGAGGTGCCTGAGGACGTCGCGGAGTCGGGGTGGTCGTTTCAGGTGTACGAGCAAGGCCTGCAGGACGAGGATCTGATCGGGGAGGTCGACGTGGGCGCGGAGGCAAGTTACGAGCTGTCGACCTCCGATGCGGTACCGGCGGCGTACTACCTCGTGATCGTGCAGGACTCAGGCGAGCTCTGCGATGGCTTGGCCGGCGCCTGGCCGGTCGGCTTCCTGCGCGGGACTGGCTAGCCGGTTGCCCACATCGCCGTTACGTCCGAAGGTTCGACGCCTACCGCGTGCGAAAGTGCGGACGCAACGAGTTCCGCTCAGCCGGCGATGTCGTCGGCGACCGCGCGCATGACGGCGGCCACCTTGCGGGCTTCTTCCCGGTCCGGATAGCGGTCGCGGCGCAGAGTGTTCGAGGTCTTGTCCAGCAGCTTGATCAGGTCCTCGATGATCGGAACGAGTTCCTCCGCAGGGCGGCGCGAGGCGTGCACCACCGACGGTAGCGGGTCGAGCACCTTCACTTGGAGGGCTTGATCGCCGCGACGGCCCTCGACGATGCCGAACTCCACCCGTTGGCCGGGCTTGAGTTCGGTGACCCCGGAGGGCAGTGCGTCGCGGTGCACGAATACATCAGCACCGTCCTCGCGCGAGAGGAAGCCGAAGCCCTTGTCGGCGCTGAACCACTTGACCTTGCCGGCTGGCACGGGGATCTCCTGCTTTCTCGAGCGTTGACGCGATGCACGCGACCTTGGCTCGGACGCGCTCGATGAAGGCTAGCCGTAACTTCTGCCGTTCACACAGCGCCTAGTGCTGCCGGTCGACCGTGCGCCCTCGATTGCGCAGCACTCGACGTTGCGTGGAGACGACAGCCAGGTGCTGTTGCGGTTGCGCCGGGCTACCGTCCTGCACGTGGTGAAGGCAGCCGATCCAATGGGCAACCAGGCTGCTCCGGACTTCTTACTGCCGCTGTGGCGTGCGGTTGTGGTGTTTCGGGTCTTCGCCTGGATCGTGGCCGCCGGTTCCTTCGTTCGCGAGTGGAACCGCTATCCCGACCACGTCGTCCCGATGGTGCTGCTCGCCTTGATGGCCGGATGGACCGCGGTCGTCACCGTCGCGTACGGGACCGATGCAGGACGGCGGACCCGGATGGCTGGCTACGACCTGATTGTGACGGTCGGCTTTGTCGCCGCGAACGGGCTGACCCAGTCCTGGTCCGACCTGCATGACGGAGCGCCGATCCTCACCTCCCTCTGGGCGGCCGGGCCGATCTTCGCTCTGGCCGTGGAACGAGGTCGCGATGGCGGGCTTTTGGGAGCGACCATCATCGGCGCAGCGCTCATCGCCGTGCGGCAGCGACTTGGTGATCAGGAGATCTTCAATACAGCGCTGTTCTTGGTGGCCGGAGTGACCTTCGGATATGCCGCGACTACGACCAGACGGGCCACGACCGTACTGCGCGAAGCTCTGGCCGCCGAGGGAGCCGCCGCCGAGCGCGAGCGGCTGTCGCGCTCCATCCACGACGGCGTCCTGCAGGCGCTGGCGATCGTGCGGCGCCGCGGCACTGAGATCGGCGGCGAGGCCGCCGATCTCGCGGCGTTGGCCGCAGACCAGGAAGTCGCGCTTCGCGGCCTCATGACCAGCGGTCCGACCACTGCCGGCGGCCGCATCGACCTGTACGCAACTTTGCGCCTTCGGGGCAGCCCGCGCGTCGAGATCGTCACACCGGCCGGCGCCTTGCTGCTGGATCGGGCCACCGTTCATGAGCTGGATGCAGCCGTCGGTGAAGCACTCACCAACGTCACCGCGCACGCCGGCGACGGGGCTCGGGCGTGGGTCAGTGCCGAGGACCGTGGGGACCGCGTCGTGGTCTCCGTACGGGATGACGGCGGGGGGATCACCCCGACGCGCCTGGAAGAGGCGCAACGAACCGGCCACTTGGGTGTGGCGCAATCCATTCGCGGTCGGATCATCGACCTCGGTGGGACGGTAGAGCTACAGACGTCTCCCGGAGCCGGAACGGAGTGGGAGCTGACCGTGCCCATGCGCCGAACGTGACCCGGGTGATGGTGGTCGATGACCATCCGATGTGGCGGGAGAGCGTCGCACGAGACCTCGGCGCTCGGGGCTACGACGTCGTGGGTACAGCTGCCGATGGGCCAGCAGCGGTCCGGATCGCTGCCGCGGTCAATCCGGATGTCGTGGTCATGGACCTGCAACTGGGTGCCACCTCCGGCGTCGAGGCCACCCGCGACATCGTCGCCGCTGCGCCGGATACCCGCGTCCTCGTGCTGTCCGCCAGCGCCGAGCCCGACGATGTGCTGGATGCGGTCAAGAACGGGGCGTCGGGCTATCTAGTGAAGTCCGCCTCCCTCGACGAACTCGACGACGCCGTACGCCGTACCGCCGAGGGCGACGCGGTGTTCAGCGCCGGGCTGGCCGGCCTGCTGCTCGGCGAGTACCGCCGGCTGCAGGACGCCCCGGATGATGCACCGACGCTGACCGAGCGCGAGACCGACGTGCTGCGGATGGTCTCCCGCGGCCTCAGCGCCCGGCAGATCGCCACCCGGTTGTCGCTTTCCCATCGGACCGTCGAGAACCATGTGCAGAACACCCTGCGCAAGCTTCAGTTGCACAACCGGGTCGAACTCACTCGGTACGCCATCGAGCACGGCATCACCGACGATTCGGGTTAGGCCGACTTCCAGTAGACGTAGGCCGCGCCGGCGTCGTCGCCGGTCGTTTCGGCGAAGTTGGCCCCGGCGATCGCGGTGTCGGCGTCGATGGCCACCGACACGCCGAAATGGGCGCCGGCGGTCGCGTCGGGTGCGGTGACCTTGACCTGCAGGCTCCACGTCCCGCTGGAACGGAGGAACCGGTACGCCGAGCCTGCGGCGGACAGGTTGTGGTGGCTGTCGAGGTAGGCCCCAACCACTGCGCGGTTCCCGCTGATGTCCACCGAATAGCCGAAGCCGTCATTCGCTTGCCCGTCGCGCGCGAGGAGCACGGCCTGCTGAGTCCACGTGTTCCCGGAGCGCACGAACACCGTCGCCGAGCCGGAGTCGACGCCGCGCGCGGTGTCATCGCCATACCCCCCGATCACGGCCGTGGTCGCGCTGAGAGCCAGATCGGCGCCGAACAAGTCACCCTGCTGAGGGTCCTGCCCGGTCAGCTTTGCCTGTTCGGTCCAGGTGGTCCCCGACCGCTGGAAGGCGTAGGCCGCCCCGGTGCCGATGGGGCCACCGGAGTAGGAGCCGATCAGCGCAGTGTCCCCGCTCAGGGCGACCGAGCCACCGAACCGGTCCTCCTCGATCGCATCGGCCGCGGTCAGCTTCGCCTGCTGGGTCCAGGTCGCGCCTGACCGTACGAATGCATAGGCCGCACCCGCATCGATCCCGGCGGCGTTGTCGTCTCCGGCAGCGCCGACCAGCAGGGTGTTGCCGGACAGGGCGAGCGATGAGCCGAAGGCGTCCCCGCTGGCCCCGTCCGAGGCGGTCAGCTTGACCTGCTGGCTCCAGGTGGTGCCGCTGCGCACGAACACGTACGCAGCTCCCGGCGATCCGCCCTCCCCGGCGCTCCCAGTGCCGCTGACCACCACGGTGTCACCTTCAATCGCAACCGATCCACCGAACGGATAACCGGCCAAGCCGTCGGACGCGGTCAGCTTGGCCTGCTCGGTCCAGGTCTCCCCCGAGCGCACGAAGACGTAGGCCGCCCCAGCGAACTGACCGGCGGGCGTGCTGGCGAACAGCGCCCCGACCACGGCGGTGGTGCCGCTGACGTCCACCGAGAAACCGAAGTACGAGCCGCCCCTGGGGTCCGACGCGGTCAACGTCGCCTGCTGGACGGCAGCGATCACGGCATCGTCGCTCGGGCCGGCGACGGCCGGCGGCGCGCCCGTGAAGACGAGCAGCCCTGTCGTGAGGGCCACAACAGCGGGCATGCCCCGACCGAAGCGCATAACGGCCTCCCCAGGAGTTGCCCCGAACGTAGGAAGCGGGAAAGCGGGTGTCAACGGGGTCACCCCCCCTCACGAGTTAGGCGTTTCGGGCTTCGGGCGCCCGGTCCAGCCCTTCGCGCGTGCGTAGGAGAAGCCCGAGGACGCGCTGCTCGGTCGGCGGCTCGGCGCCGAGCAACCGATTGCAGTGCATGTGCACGATGCTGGGGTAGATGCGCGGGAGACCGTGAAATCGACGGGAGCATCGTGGCGCAACTCCACTCGTGTCGACTGTTCGCCGAGGAACGGCGCTTGGTCGGCCGGAATGTCAACAGTGGCCACGACGTCCTCGACGCGGAACTCCGCGTAGCTGTCGAGTGCGCTGGTGAAGTACAGCCGCCGAAAGCCGGCCCGGTCACTGTCGCCCCACAGGCCGGACAGGCACTGCCCTCGCGGTGGCGGCTCTGACGGGTCCGGTCGTAATTGCTCGACGCGCGGATCCTGCTTCCTGCCGCCGGGCTCGCCCTTTCCGGCGGACTCGCTCTTCTCAGCCACCCCTGCGCATGGTCGAAGGCCCCCCGATGCGGCAAAGGTAGGAGAGGGTCGAACCGGGTGTCAACGCATTGCGCCCGTCCCGCGGTCAGGCGTTCTTGGCCGCAGCGGCACTCTCCAGCCCTAGTTCGCTGACCGAAGTTTCGCGCATCTCGACCTTGCGGACCTTGCCGGTCACCGTCATCGGGAACTCCTCGACGATCTTGACGTAGCGAGGGATCTTGAAGTGCGCCAACTTCCCGGTACAGAACTCCCTCAAGGCCTCCGGGGTCAGTTCATCGGCGCCCTCCCGCAACCGGACCCAGGCCATCAACTCCTCACCGTACTTCTCATCGGGTACGCCGATGACCTGGGCATCGACGATGTCCGGATGGGTGTAGAGGAACTCCTCGATCTCGCGCGGGTAGACGTTCTCCCCGCCGCGGATGACCATGTCCTTGATCCGGCCGACGATGTTGAGGTAGCCGTCGGCGTCCATCGTCGCGAGGTCGCCGGTGTGCATCCACCGGGCGGCGTCGATCGCCTCTGCGGTCTTCTCCGGCTCGTTCCAGTAGCCGAGCATCACCGAGTACCCGCGGGTGCAGAACTCACCGGGCTCGCCACGCGGCACGGTCAGCCCGGTATCGGGGTCGACCACCTTGACCTCCAGATGCGGGTGCACGGTTCCGACGGTGGACGTACGCCGATCGAGGTCGTCGTCGGCCAGCGTTTGGGTCGAGACGGGCGAGGTCTCGGTCATGCCGTAGCAGATCGTCACCTCGGTCATCCCCATCTCGTTGATGACCCGCTTCATGACCTCGACCGGGCACGGCGAGCCGGCCATGATGCCGGTCCGCAGGCTGGACAGGTCGTAGTCGGCGAAGTTCGCCAGTCCGAGTTCGGCGATGAACATCGTCGGCACGCCGTACAAGGACGTGCACCTCTCGTCCTGCACCGCCTGCAGGGTGGCCGCCGGGTCGAAGCCCGGAGCGGGAATGACCATCGTCGCGCCATGCGAAGTGCAAGCCAGGTTGCCCATGGTCATGCCGAAACAGTGGTAGTACGGAACCGGGATGCACACCCGATCGACCTCGGTGTAGCCGCAGCCCTCGCCGACGAAGAAGCCGTTGTTGAGCAGGTTGTGATGGGTCAGCGTGGCGCCCTTGGGGAAACCGGTTGTCCCACTGGTGTATTGGATGTTGATCGGGTCATCGGCCGACAGCTCGTACTCCCGCTTCTCCAGGAGCGACGCGTCGGCCTGACGTCCGTCGGCGAGCAACTCCTCCCATTCCGGGTCGCCGATGAAATAGACCTCGCGAAGGTCGGGGCAGTCCGCGCGTACCTCAGCCACCATCGCCCGGTAGTCGCTGGTCTTGAACGAAGGCGCGGACACCAGCACGGAGATCCCGGCCTGCTTGAGGACGTAGCTCAGTTCGTGTGTGCGGTAGGCGGGGTTGATGTTGACGAGAATCGTGCCGAGCTTGGCCGTCCCGTACTGGGTGAACACCCACTCCGCGCAGTTGGGCGCCCAGATACCGACCCGGTCCCCCTTGCCGACGCCACGAGCGGCGAGGCCGAGCGCGCAGGCATTGACCTCGGCGGCCAGTTCGGCATAGGTCCAGCGACGCGAACTCGAGCAGTCGACGAGCGCCTCGTGGTCCGGGCCAGCCGCGACCGTACGGTCGAAGTTGGCACCGATCGTGTCCCCGAGCAGCGCAACGGTGCTGGTGCCCGATGAGTACGACGGGATGCGCGTGGTGGTCGTCATCGAGGTCTCCCTGCTGGGTAGGTCAGTGGTCTCCCGCGCGGTTGGGGCGCGCGGTAGGCGGCACGTAGCCGACCCGCTCAGGCGGCAGCGGCAGGTTGTGGTCCTCACCCCATGGCGAGAGCGGGCCTTGGGTCTCGGCGATCAGCTCGGTCAGTGGTGGACCGCCGCCCTCGCTGGTCCACCAGGTCGCTTCGACCGACTTCTTACTGGCTCTTGCCCGCGCCATCTTCACTCTCCCGTCGCTACGTGATGCCTATCCACCACTGATCGTCTCAGACTTCGGCCGCCTTACCCCAGCCACGATCACCGCAGGCTCCGCCCGGCCACTCCATATCATGGTCGGTCCTGACCCCGTTGCCGCGCCAGAGGGTGCAGCCCGTACAGGTTGTTCAGGTCCTCCGCGGTGAGCACGTACCCGCCGCGATCCATTGGGCAGACGAGGACCTCGGCGTCGCGCAGGCCCACCACTTCTCGTACCCGCCACCGACTGGTGGTCAGCAACCTGGCATCGACCGTACGCGGCGCGGGCCCGGCTGGGTCGTCCTCGTCATCGCCGAACACCAGGCGCAGGTGTGCCCCGGCAACCCGGAGGCCGGCCTGCTCCCAGGCCGCCCGCTGCAAGGCCACGCGGAATCGGACCGCGCGGACCAGACCACCGGCACCGGTAGCGATTGCAATCAGGCCGAGAAGCAAGGCGGCCACGATGAAGACGCCCAGACCAGGGCGCTTGTGGACCCAGACCGCGTAAGCGGAGAGCCCGATCGCCGCGGCCACACCGACCAGGCCACCGGCCAACCAGCGCAATGCACCTAGCCGATACATGGCGTACCGCTGCCTGGTCTGCGGGTCGTCCCACGCCACCGCCGCCGCGACCACGGGGGCATCGTCTCGCGACCCGGCCGCGGTGCGATGCGCGGGTAGCCTGGAGGTTCTATGTCTTCCTCGGGCCGCTTGTCGTCGAGCTCAGTTCCGGAGGGGCCGGCGCTGACGGAGTCGCCGAAACAGCCGGCCGCGACGCGTACGCCTACGTCTTCCTTTACCGAGTGGCTACGGGCGAAGGACGACGGATGGCTCGGCGAGCTGCTGCGCGCCCGCCCCGACGTGGCCCGGCCTGGTCCGCCCGACTTCGCCACGCTGGCCGGACGGCTCAGCGGTCAGGTGTCGATCAGTCGTGCCCTGGACCAGCTCGATGCGGGTGTTCTGCAGGTGGTCGAGGCACTGCTGCTGCTGCCTTCTCCGGTGGCGCTGACTGATATCACTGCTGGGCTGATCGGGCTTCCGTCGGCCGATCTGGCGCGGGCCATCGACGAGCTGATCGGATTGGGCCTGGTCTGGGGAGCCGAGGATGAGCTTCGCTTGGTGGAGGGCATCCGGCTTCTGGTCAGCCACCCGAGCAGTCTGGGCAGGCCGCTGGTCGAGCTCACTGGGTCGCCGGACGCTGACGCCGACGCGCTCGTCGCCTCGTTGGCCGAACTGCCCGCCGACGAGCGAGCGCTGGTGGATCGGCTCGCCGCCGGCCCACCGCTGGGGATGTTGCCTGAGGGCTGGACCGCCGACGAGGATCCTCCAGGGACCATCAGTCGGCTGCTCCGCCGCGGGATCCTCGCCCGAATCAACGATTCGACCGTAGAACTGCCCCGCGAGATCGGGTTGGCCGTGCGAAGGGAGATGCCGTTCGGGCCGGCCCGGCTGCGGCCGGAGCCCTCCCCCGGGCGGATCGAAGCCGCGACGCTGACCAAGCTCACCGTTGGCACCGTCGTCGGCGTACTGCAGCATCTCGAGGATCTGCTCGCCGCGCTCGACGTCGAGCCCGCGGCGGTGCTGCGTAGCGGTGGGATCGGCATCCGAGAGCACAGACGGCTTGCGCGGGCCGCGCACGTGGATGAGCCGATCGCGGCTCTACTCCTCGAACTCGCACTGGCCGCTGAGCTGATCGGAATAGCCAGCGATGGCGAGCATTGGCTGCCCACCCGGATGCTCGACGTGTGGCTGACTCAACCACTGGCCGATCGTTGGGTCACATTGGCCCGCGCCTGGTTGGGGGTCCGTCGGCAGCCCGGCCTGGCCGGACGGCGAGACGGCGCGGGGCGGACATTCGCCCCGCTGTCCCCAGACCTCGTCCGGCACGGCGCGCCCGTCGCGCGGCGGGCGGTCCTCGAGCCGCTGCTCCAGACCGGACCGGGTACGACCTGGTCGGCCGACGACCTGCTTGACCTGGTGACCTGGTCGGCTCCGCGCCGCGGCCCTGATTTCGCCTTCGCCGCACGGGCAGCGCTGGACGAAGCCCGCCTACTCGGCATCGTCGCCGGGGACGCACTGACGGTTCCGGGCCGGGCGCTGTTGGGCGATGACGTCGACGTGGAGCGCGCGGTCGCCGCAATTCTGCCGCCACTGATTGACCACATCCTCGTCCAGCCCGACCTCAGCGCCGTGGCACCTGGGCCGCTGGAGCCCGAGTTGTCCCGGTCGCTGACGCTCGTTGCCGACATTGAATCCTCTGGCGGGGCAACTGTGTTCCGCATTTCGGAGGGATCACTGCGGCGGTCCTTGGACGCTGGCTGGGCGGCATCCGACCTGCATGCGCTGTTCGCCCGGCACTCCCGCACTCCGGTGCCGCAGACCCTGACGTACCTGATCGACGACATCGCCCGTCGGCATGGTGGGCTCCGGGTCGGTGCTGCGTCGACGTACCTGCGCAGCGACGACGAAACTCTGATCGCCCAGGTGACCTCGGATCGTCGTCTGGCCGAGTACGGGTTACGGCTGCTGGCCCCCGGCGTGTTGATCAGCCTGGCCGAGCCCGACGAGTTGCTGGAGGCCCTTCGCACAGCGGGCTATGCGCCGGCCGCTGAGTCCGCCGCCGGAATCGTCGTGCCGGCGTTAGCCGCTCGCCAACGCGCGCCCGGCCGCCGCAACAGTCCGGCTCCACGGCCGACGGAGCTGACCTCGGAGCAGCGCGAGACGCTCGTCCGCCGGATGCGTTCTGGCGACTCCGCGGCCCGCCGCGAACGGCGGACCCGAGTCATCCCCTCGATCCCCGGAGTGACGACGGCCACGATCCTGGAGACCCTCCATCGGGCCATCCGCGAGGACGAGGGCCTCTGGATCGGTTACGTCAACGCCGATGGCCAGTCCAGCCAACGCTTCGTCGAGCCGCTGACGCTCAGCGGCGGTTTCCTGACCGCGTACGACCATCGTCGTGAGGCGCAGCGGACCTTCGCCGTACACCGGATCACCTCGGTCACCGTCGCCGAGGATTGAGCGATTCGGACGGCATTTCCGGGACGTTTTGCGCATAACGTCCCGCTTTAGCCAGGATTTCGGGACCTTATGCGCATAACGTCCCGATTAGCCCGTCGGACCCCACGCCTACTCTGGACCAGTGACCGACGGACCCCTGATCGTGCAGTCGGACAAGACCCTCCTGCTCGAAGTCGATCATCCGGACGCCGGCGCCTGCCGCGCAGCCATCGCACCGTTCGCCGAGCTCGAGCGCTCACCCGAGCACGTGCACACCTACCGGGTCACCCCGCTGGCGCTGTGGAACGCCCGCGCGGCTGGGCATGACGCCGAGCAGGTCGTCGATGCGCTGGTCCGCTACTCCCGATATGCCGTGCCCCACGCCTTGCTCGTCGACGTTGCCGAGACGATGGCTCGCTACGGGCGGCTCACCCTGGCCGCCAACCCGGTACACGGCCTGACTCTGACGACGACCGATCCAGCGGTCCTGACCGAGATAAAGCGCAACAAGAAGATCAGCCCGATGCTCGGGACCGAGATCGACGAGTCAACCGTGACCGTGCATGCCTCCGAGCGCGGTCGGCTCAAGCAGGCGCTGCTCAAGGTCG